>CATJNN010000190.1 GCA_949742185.1 uncultured Clostridia bacterium
AAAAAATCATTTGTCAATTTGTGACAGAAAATAGATATTAATGAAAATTCATGGGCGTGTTGAGTTCTGTTGTATTTCACGCCTGTCGATGACAATGAAATTAAAAAATAATTTTGCATAACAAAAACAACTATGGATTTGATGTTCCGAGGGGAGTTTTTAATCTCGTTTGTATTCTGTAAATCTTTTTTTATCTCATTAGATATTTTTTTGAAATAATAAAAAGATTTATATAAATTTAAAAGTATAATTGTTCAAATATTGCTATATTATGGAGGGTATGGTAGAATAATATAAACAAGAATTCAAGTTAATACAGGAGAACGCGTTATGAAAAGAATTGCATTTTCGCCGCATAATAATTTGTATATACAGCACATGAAAACATCGCAGAAATATAATATGCAGGTTCAGCATTACCACGACGCATATGAGATATATTTACAGCTTGACGGTAAAAGATATTTGTTTTTCGATAATATCTGCTACACGCTTGAGCGCGGCGCCGTTGTGATAGTTAAGCCGTTTGATATTCATTACGCAGAAAGCAGGGAGTCGGATTTTTATGAACGTTATGTGATAAATTTTCATGACGGTGATTTATCTGTTATTTTGGATGATTCTGAAATACAGTATTTGCTGGACAAACTGGACTCGTGCGTGCTTCAGCTGGACGAGTGGCAAACAAAAGCGTTAACCGAGGATTTTCGCAGGATTGATGAGTTTTCAAAAGAAAACGGAGTTTTATCAAAAAAATCGCTTCATTCAGCGCTTATTCAGCTTTTGGACAGGGCGCTGAGTTTTACGGGCGCCGAGCGGGCGGCTGGCGGAAAAAGCGTTGCTCCGTATATTGAAAAAGCAATTAAATATATTAATATGAATTATCGTGATAATCTGACATTAGACGGTATATGCGAGGCAGTGAGTACGAGTAAATATCATTTTTGCCGAAGCTTTAAAACCGCTACCGGTGCAACGGCGATGGAATATCTTAATAACGTGCGTTTAACGAAGGTGCATAATCTGCTTTTGAACACAGAAATGAATATTGATGAAATTGCGGATTTAACAGGTTTTTCGTCAGCTGTTAACCTTACGAGAGCGTTTAAAAAGGTTTACGGAAGCTCGCCGAGAGATTTTAGAAAATTAAAAAAGAATGGTTAAAATCGTCGCAGGAGCAAAGCCGAGGCGGTTTTTTCATGCAGTAGCTGAGGTGAGATAATATAGGTTTATGTTGAGCAATATTTGTATGATATTGTTTTAAACAAAGCAATATTTCAATGGTTTTCTTTTTGTTGGTTTTGTATAATATTTATAACGGCAGGATAAGAAACTATGGAGGAATTGCTATGAAAAAAATATTTTCATTATTTCTGGTATTTGCGATAAGCATAATGCAGATAACGGCGGCGTTTGCCGAGGGCGCTATATTAAAAGATATTATTCTGTATAACTGGGATTTTTTGAGCGGGAATCAGACAACGCTGGAGGAGAGCGCAGTGGATTTACCTATATTGACAGGCGGAGCGGAATATAATCAAGATAATGAAAATATACGGCTTAACGCTAAGTCGGCGGCGGCAAAAGTTTTAATAAAACTTTCAGATACAGTTGTCGCTGAGAATGCTGAGAATGTTATAGATGTAGAGTTTGATATGAACTTCGGCAGTATTGACAAGCAGAGCTTTACATATTCGATTAATGCAGAAAACGGAGAAAAAATTATAGATTTTCGTTTTGAGCCGTATAAAGATACTGGAACGGCATATATAAGAATTGGCGGAGACGACGTTCTGACCGATATAACAGACGATGAGGGGAATGTTACAAAAACTGCAAACCGTCAGATAAAGGATTGTATATCGGCTAAAACGGGAGACGGCATGGGAGCGGAAACAACTCATTTTAAAAATGAGATAAATTTCGTTTCGGGAACGATGAAGCTGTATATTACGAGCGGAAACAAAGCGGGAGAGTTTATAGGAGACATTGACAGTAATATATACGGCGATATTTATTCGTTGGAATTTGCAACGTCAAAATCTAATTCGACGAGACATTCTTATATTGATAATATTAAAATTTCACAGAAGCAAAGCGTTGAGCCGCCGAAGCCGGAGGAGCTTGTTCATTCTATAGTGCAGAATACGGACGAGGATTTAACAGTGGTTGACACTTCAAAAATGGTGTATGGAGGGCATATAAGCAGTTTTTTGGTGACGACCGCAAAGAATGGTACGCTTGTCAGGCAGTATACGACAGATGCTGCAGACAGACTTAGCGTAAATACTCAAAATGCAGACAGCGTTGAAATTTCTCCTGTTTATACATATACGGAAATGAATGATGCAGCGTTTAACACAGCCGACGGGGTGATGCTTTCTGAAATGAATGCATTGAATGAGATTGAGGACGGACGCTATGATATTTCAATTCAAAAGGCTGACGGAAAGCTGACGGATATTTATATTAACGGATGCATGGTCGCCAATAACGTTGAACAGACGGGAAAGGGAAGAGGAAATCCGAAAGGCGCGCTTTATACGGCGAAGGATATTAATATTGAGGGCGGTTCCGTAAGAATCAATACACAGCGCGACGAATATAACGGAACTACATATCCATCAGCCCCGATATCGACAGTCACAATAAAGAAATGTCCTTCTATTGTTGAGCGCAAGACTAAAATTACAATTCTGGGCGATTCGCTTGTTGCGGAATATTACGGCGGACGCAGAGAAAGCGACCTTGGCAGCAATCAAACAGGCTGGGGTCAGCAGATTGCAAATTTTATCGACACGAATAAATACGAGATTGTAAATCTTGCAAACTCGGGACATTACGCAAAAATTCTTTACGAGACGGCTATGGGAGGAGCGATAGCAAATTCTATGGCGGGAGATATTATAATCTGTCAGTGCGGATATAACGACAGGGTTCGTTCGGATGAAGCGGAAATGACAGAATATATGGAAAAGATGGCAGAAGACACTGTGAAAGCGGGAATAAAGATGATATTTGTGTCGCCGCCGGCGACCTGCGATGACGAAACAAAATATACGGCTTCGGGAAATTATAAAAATCCTATAGACACGACCGCACCCGGCTATATGAATACTTCATATTCATATCCGGTGAGGTATGGCGAAACAGTGAAAGAAAATGCAGAAAGGCTTGGCGCGGGATTTATAGATTTATCAAAATTCAGCTATGATTATCTTACAATGCTCTATGGCGCGGACATTAACTCCGCTGCTGATTTATATGTGAAGAATCTTGGCGTGAGCGATAAAACGCATCTTTCATATGCGGGCGCGATGAAATGGGCGGCGTTTGCGGCGCAGAGTCTGTACGACAGCGGTTTTATCACTTCAATAAATACTGAATTCGCATATTTGCAGACTGACACTCTCGGCAATAACGTTATCTGCAGGGTGAGCGCGGAGAAAAATAATACGTTTGACAGATTTGCCGTTATGGGTGATAATGAATTTATTAAAATAACAGTTATGGCGCACACAGAGGGGATTGTGTATGCGGCGATGTATAAAGGAGACGGCGGTTTAATTGCGGCGCGAAGCGTTAAGGCATCGGATGCGCCGCAGATTATGACGCTTCCTGTAACGCATGAAAAAGGCGCATATATAAAGCTTTATAACTGGTCGGAAGACATGATTCCCGTCTGGGATGCGGCGGATAAAATTAATGTGGAGGATATAAATATGGATTATTCGTATGAAGCATTAGACGGAAAAACGGTTTATGCGTTTGGCGACAGTATTGTGTACGGACACAACGCGCCCAAACAGTCGTTTATGCAGCTTTTGGCTGACGATTACGGAATGACTCTTAATATGCTTGCTAAAAACGGAGCGACCGTTGTGACAACGGACAGCTATTCAAAGGAAGACCCTGAAGAGGAAACGAAAGACAATTATATTATAAATCAGATTAAGGGCGCGCCTGCGGAGACGCCGGATATTATTGTTTTTGACGGCTATACAAACGACGCTTACGGCGACAAAGCTACGGACAGCTTTAATTCAAACGGAGCGCATATAAACATATGGGAGCATTTGGGACAAATTCAGGGGAATGCGGCAACAGAATTTGACACGTCAACCTTCTGCGGCGGATTTGAGAAGATTATTTATGAGATGAGAAAAAAATGGGGAGATGTTCCGATTGTGTTTGTGACAATTCATAAGTCGGGCGGCAGAGAATGGTACACGCAATGCAAGCTCAGGGAATTGTCTCTTGAAATATGCAGTGAATGGGGCGTTGATACGGCAGATATATTCAAAGATACAAATTTGGATACGCGCGACGAGGGACATATGGAAAAGTATATAATTAATAAAGCGGGTTCTCATCCTAATGTGAGTGCATGCAGAGAATTTTACATTCCAGTTGTTGCTAAAAAGCTTAACGAGATTTTGTCGAGACCAGTGTACACGATTCCTGATAATGTGGGAGGCGCGGTAGACCTTGCGGTGTTTGCAGGACAGTCTAATATGTCGGGACGAGGAAACGCGGCGGATGCTGTGAAGTGCGATGTGAACGCAGGTTTTGAATATAAATCGGTGAGTAATCCTTTAACGCTCGTACCGATTGAGGAGCCGTTTGGACTGGGCGAGGACCGACAAGGCGCAATTTTTGATTTTAACAGCGACGGCACAACAAAACGCACCGGAAGTATGGTGAGCGCGGCTGTTGACGAATATTACCGTCAGACCGGCAGACAGATTGTGGCGGTGTCCGCATCAATCGGAGGAACAAGCACAGACGAATGGAAAGAGAAATATATAGGCGACGCGCTGCAAAGGCTTGACGATGCGAAAAAATTTCTTGCGGCGAATAATATAAGCGTGAGCAGGACGTTTGTGGTGTGGTGCCAGGGCGAAACGGACGGCGATCATAATGTGTCGGCGGAGGTTTACACGGCTAATACAAAGGAATTATTTAACGCGTTTAAACAGCACGGAGCGGAGAAATGTTTTATGGTGCAGACAGGGCATTACCGAGACGGCGGCGCGGTTGACGTAAAATATGGAGTTATCCGAGACGCGCAGGCGGCGCTTTGCGAAAGCGACGGGGATTTTGTTCTGGCGGGAAGTCTTGAGCCATATAAAAATGATATGAAAGATAAATTTCATTATAATCAGACAACATATAATGCTGTTGGAAAAACAGTGGGGAAAAATATTGCTGATTTTTATGGGGTGAATTAATGTGAAAGTTTTGGAAAAAAGACCTCGATTATTATCAAATACATTTTATATAAATGATTTTAGAGAATATGGAAAAAATGCGGTTCAAACTGCGATTGACGTTTGTGCGGACGCGGGCGGAGGTATGGTGATTGTGCCGAGCGGGACATGGAAATCGGGAGCTGTTCATTTGAAAAGCAATATCAATATTCATCTTGAAGATGGAGCTGTGATTGAATTCAGCGATAATCCTAAGGATTACCTGCCAACAGTGTTCACGCGCTGGGAGGGCGTGGAATGTTATAATTATTCTCCGCTTATATATGCAAACGGATGCGAAAATATTGCGGTGACTGGGAAAGGGACGCTTATTGGAAGCGGTCAGGCATGGTGGCATTGGAAAAAGGGCTTGCAGCAAGCGGCGGCACGGGAGCTGTACCTTGCTGAAAGTAACGGTATTCCCCTTAAAGACAGAGTGTACGGAACGGAAACGGCGGCGCTCAGACCGTCATTTATACAGCCGATAAACTGTAAAAATATACTGCTCGAAGGCTTTACGATAAAGGATGGTCCTATGTGGACAATTCACCCTGTTTATTGCGAGGACATCACCGTAAGAGACGTAAGCGTTTTAACAACGGGCCCGAACACCGACGGACTTAACCCAGATTCATGCAGGAACGTTTTGATAGAGAATTGTACCTTTGAAACAGGCGATGATTGTATCGCAATAAATTCGGGTATGAACGAGGACGGCTGGCGCGTAGATAAACCGTGTGAAAATATAGAAATCCGAAACTGCACAATGAACGGCGGACACGGCGCGGCTGTTATCGGAAGCGCAATGTCGGGCGGAGTTAATAATGTGTATTTCCACGACTGCAAAATCAGCGGAACAATGCAGGGCATACGTTTAAAGTCTATGCGCGGACGCGGCGGCTATGTAAAAAATGTACGTTTTGAAAATATAGAGATAGATAACACAACCAATCAGGCAATTCAGATAAATATGTTTTATGAATTTGCCACTGTCGAGCCTGCATCGGAAGTACCGCCTGAGTTTTGCGGTATAGAAATCAAAAACATTTACGGCATAGGCAATAAAACAGGAATCCTGATTAAAGGTCTGCCGGAGAAGAAATTTAAAAATATAACGCTTGAAAATATCGACATCACAGCAGAAAATGCGTTTGAGTGCAGTGGCGTCGAAAATATAAAAATGGAAGATATAACAATAAGAAAACCGGAGGGACGGTAAAATGATTAGATTATTTAATACACATATAATACGACAGACGCAGGAGCTTGACGGAATGTGGAGTTTTAAAATGGAGGGCTTTAACAAAGAGTATCAAATGCCGGTGCCGTCTTGCTGGGAGCAGCATCCTGATTTTTTAAAGCACAGGGGAAATGGCGCGTATACGAAAACGGTTTATGTAAAAAAGGACGGAAATATCCGTCTTGAATTTAAGGGCGTTAGTCACACTGCCGACGTGTATTTTGACGGTGAGAAAATTGCGCATCATTATAACGCGTTCACACCGTTTTCGGCAATAGTAAAAAATGTGCTGAAGGGAGAACATGAAATTAAAGTTGAGGTTGACAACACCTTCGGCGAGCACAGCGCGCTTCACATTCCAAATGATTATTATACATACGGCGGAATTACACGTCCTGTTTCAATGGAAACGATTGGCGACATGTATATAAAAAATGTGCATTTTACGCCGTATATGAAAAACGGAAAATGGAATGCAAAAACGGAGATAACGGTGTGTAATATTTCAGAAAAAGCGCAAAAAGGGACGCTAAAAATGCGGCTTGAAAAAACAACGGCTGAACTGAATGTTGAAGTTGATGCGAACGGTGAGAAGACGTTTTTGATTGAGCGAGAGTTCGGCAATGTGAGGGCTTGGTCTGGAAAAGAGCCGAATTTATATATGTTACATACGGCGCTTTCAGTGAATGGCAAAGATACCGATGATTTTATAGAGCGGGTAGGTTTTCGCATGGTTGAGATTAGAGATACTAAAATATATTTAAACGGCGAGCCGATTTATATAAAAGGCTTTAACCGCCATGAAGATTATGCTGTTGACGGCTGCGCGGTTACGCTTCAACACATGGTTCAGGATATGGATTTAATGCAGGCGGTTAATGCAAACGCCGTGCGGACTTGCCACTATCCGAACGACGAGCGTTTTCTGGATTTGTGCGATGAACGAGGAATATTCGTCTGGGAGGAAAATCACGCGCGCGGATTGCTTCCGGAGCATATGCAGAATCCGAATTTTGAACAGCAGTGCGAGGACTGCATAAGAGAAATGATTGAAAATCATTATAATCATCCGTCAATCGTAATTTGGGGAATTTTAAACGAGTGCGCCGCAGAAACGGACGAGGGCAGACGTATGTATAAAGCTCAGTATGAGCAAATAAAATCAATGGATACTTCGCGCCCGACAACGTCCGCGACCTGTCGTCATTTTACTGATATATGTCTTGATTTGCCGGATGTTGTATCGTTTAATATGTATTCAGGTTGGTATAAAGATTGCCCTATTGATGATAGAAATAATCAGGAGATTGACTGGATAAGAAAAAGCGGCGGCGATAATAAGCCGATTATTGTATCTGAACTGGGCGCGGCGGCTGTTTATGGTTATCGCGACCGTTCGCACTGTAAGTGGAGCGAGGAACGTCAGGCAGACATTATCCGAGATAATCTTGAAGTGTATATGAACGACGACAGAATTTGCGGTGTGTTTGTATGGCAGTTTGCGGACTGCCGCGTTACTGAAGATGGCGACTGGTTTGCCACGCGCGCGAGATGCCATAATAACAAGGGTGTGGTTGACGAGTATCGCAGACCCAAAATAGCGTACGACACGATAAAGGATATGTTTGAGAAATACGGAGTATAGAATGAAAAAAATAATTTCAGTTGTTATTGCCGCTGCGTTAAGTATATCGTTTATTCCTGCGTCGGCGTACGATATTAAAACAGTTAATAACTCTGTTTCGGGATATGTGAGCGACATCGGCGGGGATATACTTATAGCGTCGAATACAAAAACGCCGCGCATTTATGTTGACGCGGAGAATGATTATACGGGAGTGGTACGCGCGGCGGGCGATTTACAGAAGGATATTAAAGCGGTTACTGGTGTGGAGGCTAATATTGCCGTTGACGCCGAAAGCGCGGATATTATTATAGGCACGGTTGGAAAATCGGATGCGGTTGACGCTCTTATCGAAGAAGATAAGCTTGACGTTTCGGAAATTGAAAATCAGTGGGAGGCGTTCACTCTGCAAAATGTTGGCGGCAAACTTGTTATTGCGGGAGCAGACAAGCGCGGTACGATTTACGGGATTTACGATTTGTCGGAAAAAATGGGCGTGTCGCCGTGGGAATGGTGGGCGGATGTTGTGCCGCAGCGGCTGAACGCCGTGTATGTTACGCTTCCCGAAAACGGATACACCGAGGGAGAACCGAGCGTAAAATACAGAGGAATATTTATAAATCAGGAGTATAATCTGAACCGCTGGTCGCTCTCGATAAATCCAAGCGGCGGATATATGAATACGGATACATATGAAAAAATTTTTGAACTGCTTTTGAGACTAAAGGCTAATTATATGTGGCCGGCTATGCACGAGTATTCTCCGGCATTCAATAAAAATCCTGAGAATGCCAAAAAGGCGGATGAGTACGGGATTGTCATGGGAACTTCGCATTGCGAGATGCTGCTTCGCAATAATATGGGTGAGCTTTTGGATTTTCAGGAACGCTGGATTGCTGAAAATCCTGACAAAAACCTGTATATGTTTAGGGACGGAAGTCTTGGAAAAGATGTGGCGTATGATTACACAGATGTTGATAAAGATGGGAATCACGTTTATAATAAGGATTTTGTGGAGGACTATTGGCGCGAACGAGTTAGAGAAAATAAGGATTATGAAAGCAATTTCACAATCGGAATGCGAGGCGTGCACGACGGGACGTGGAGTCCTGTGAGCGCGAAAACAGACGCGGAAAAAATTGCGTTGCTGGAGGAGATTATAGCAAAACAGCGCGAAATTCTTTCTGAGGAGATTGGGAAGCCTGCGGAGGAAATTCCGCAGACGTTTATTCCTTATAAAGAAATTTTGCCGCTTTATAATAAAGGGGTTAATGTTCCGGATGATGTTACAATTATGTGGACTAACGATAATTACGGACATATCCGCCAAAGTTCTAATGCGGCGGAGCGTGAACGGAGCGGCGGAGGCGGCATGTATTATCATGTGAGCTATTATGGTAGACCGTCGAGCGTACTTTGGAACGGAGGCACTCAGCTCGGACTCATTAAAGAGGAGATGACAAAAGCATATGACGGCGGCGCGGATACCGTGTGGATTTTGAACGTAGGACCCATGAAATCGTTTGAAAATCAAATGGAATATTTTCTTGATTTAGGAAGAAATATCAGCAAAGTGCGCAATATAAAAGTTAAAGATTACGTTAAGGATAATGCAAAACGGTATTTTAATTTTACTGATGAACAGGCTGAGGAATATGCCGACATTCAGTGTAATTTTCTTGAGGCGGCAAATTCGCGCCGTCCGGAGTTTCAGGTTCAGGGGCTTTATTCTCTAACAGCCGGAGGCGACGAAGGACAGAAACAGATAGACAGATATGCCGCGCTTGTAAAAAGAAGCGAGACATTGTATAATGCTCTGTCTGCAGACAAGCAGCCTGCGTTTTACGAGCTTCAGCTATACGCACTTAAGTCGGGATATAACGTTATAAACAACATTGTTAACGCTGATAAATCGGTTTTGTATAAAAACCAGAACCGGGGCGGGGGAGTGAATAAATATGCCGAGCGTTCCGCCGCGGGGCGCGACGCAGTCGATACTAACACAGCCGTTTATACCGGTATGCTTGGCGGCAAATGGGATAAGGCTATAAATCCGTTTCAGACACGTTTGCATATGTCGATTGATATAAAAATTGCAGGCGGCGCTGCAAAAACAGTTGAGGATTTACCGTATACCGAAATGGGGATAGCTGTTGAGAATCAGCGGGATATAACGGAAAAGCCTGTGCTTGTATTTTCGGGATATACAAAAGACGTTCGTTTTATTGATATTTTCAATCGGGGAACAGGGTCGTTTGAATGGACGGCAAAATCTGATGAGGATTGGATTGTATTTAACAAAGCAAGCGGCGTCGTGCATGACGACGACAGGATATACGCGGGAGTTGACTGGGATAGAGTACCCGCTGGAATCAATTCTGGTAAAATTACGGTTGAGCGCTATATAGGCGGGAATATTGTGCAGACTGAGGAGATTGACGTCAGCGTCGATAATAATGTTAAGATTCTGCCTGAGAAGACGTATGCCGAAGCAAACGGATATATTTCGATTGAAGCGGAGCATTTCACGAACAGTATATCATACGGCAATTATGAATGGGTAGAACAGGACGATTTCGGCAGAAGCGGAACAAGCATGAAATTCATGCCCGATACGGAGGACAGTATTGAGGCGGGAAGCGCATATCTTGAATATGATGTAAATTTTGAAAACACAGGGACATTCAGTGTTGACGTTTACCGTATGCCTACGCTTAATGAAAGAGGAAGCGTGAATTTTGCTCTGGGAGTCGACGATGCGACTCCGACGCTCTTAAAGGGAAATAACGCTTATTATAACAACTCAACAGGTACAGACAAATGGGGTAATAGTATTTTAAATAATGTCGAGACGCTTACTGCGTCTGTAAATATAGCTGAAAAAGGAATTCATAAAATAAAGCTTTACGGCGTTGACCCGGGAGCGGTTGTAGATAAAATTGTGATAACTACAGGTACAAAATACAGCTTGTTCTACGGAGAACCTGAGAGTTACAATACAACATATAACAGCCTGCCGGCGCAGATGCCGGAGGCAAAGGCGGCGTCGACGGAAATTTCGGGAAATGTTACAGAGCTATTTTCGCCAAAACTGTATACGACGGGGATTAATCTTGACGACGGCGCGTTTGGCGTTGCGGCGGGCGGCGAGCCGAGACTTATCACGCCGAAGAAAGGCGGCACTGCTGTTATAGCTGTGTATACAAGCAACGGTACGCTTTCCGGTATACAAATATCAGACGTTTATGAAAACGGAGCATATGTTTTTAAAAATGCTGTAAATCTTAAAGATGATGAAACGGTCAGAGGAATGGTATGGTCTTCACTATCGGAAATGAAACCTATTTCAAAGATATATAGAGAAGTGAAAGAAGGCGGCGTGTCGGCAACGGGAGTTAACATTATTAAATTAAGCGATGTTTCTAATACTGCGCTGACAGTTGCCGCATATAATGCCGACGGCGTAATGCTCGATAAATATACAATCAGTCATAATTTTGAAAATGCTGAGATTAATGAGAAAGTTACAGTTCCAATAGATTTTAATATTCCGGAGGAAACGGCGGAATTGCAGGCTATAGTTTATGACGGAATAGAAAGCCTGAACGCGCTGTCGCCGTCGTGTACAGTTAATATGAATAAAATATCTCTTGCGGCGGCGTATGACAGCGGAGTTATACAGATAAAGTCGAGTCTTGATAAAAACATCGGCAGAGAGGCTATATGCCGCATAAGCGACGCGTCGTCAGACGAGACGGTTTATATAAGACAGGAGACAATTAAAGACGGCACTTTCAAGACAGTTAAAACAGGCGGTTTAAACGGCGTATACGACGTTAATATCGGCGTGGCGGATAAGGGAATAGTTGTAAATGAAAAGGCGTATACGGAGCAGAACATTGCGACGGATAATGCTGAAACGAGACGGGAACTTTATAATTGGGATTTTTCGACCGATATGACAGAGTCTGCCGGAAACAATGTTCCTGTGCTGGGCGGAAACTCCGCATATGACGAAACAAATCACGCGGTTAAAATGACTTCAACTGATAAATCGGGCGGTTCTCTCAGTGCAGTGTTTGATAAGCCTGTGACAACCGCGCAGGGACAGACAATTACAGTGGAGTCAAAGATTGCATACGGCAGACAGGACGGTAAGTATATGGATTATGTGGTTTCCGATTCCCAAGGTAATGAGCTGGTAAAATCTCATATAAGTATTTACTCGTCAAAAGGAGCGATATTTATAGGCGGGGAACAGGTTTTTGACGGTGTGCCAGACGGGGTAAAGAACTCAAAGAAAAATAACGATGGAATCCAGAACGGTTATTCAACATATAATACCGTATTAAATCCAGATACAAAAACAATAACGCTAACGATTTCAAATGCCGATGGAGAGAGCGTATTTACGGGAAAATTTCCTGAAACGTCGAGTTTTGATTTGGGCGCGCTTAAATTCTCTGCGACTACCACTTATAAGGGAAGAAGCTGTTATGTAGACGATATTTCTGTTTCAAAAATAACTGCTCCGAGCTACACCAT
Source organism: uncultured Clostridia bacterium (assembly GCA_949742185.1). Classification (GTDB taxonomy): domain Bacteria; phylum Bacillota; class Clostridia; order UBA1381; family UBA1381; genus CATJNN01. The sequence continues at coordinate 12,659 of CATJNN010000190.1, forward strand.
GGTATTTAACGTGAAAGACAATGCGGGAAATAAAATTGAAGGCGCGCAGATAAAGCTGACGGACGGAAAATTTGGCACGGAAATAAATGCGGAAAGCGATGGGACATATCATTTATGCGATGGAATATACGAATATACTGTAACGGCGGACGGTTATATACCTGTAAAAGGAGAGCTGGAGCTGTCGCAGGCTACGGAGTCAAAAACAATATCAGTTGAAATGGAAAAGCATTAGAAATGATTTGTTCAACTTAATTCATGAAAACACATCGGGGAGTCGAACCCCGATGTGTTTTTCGGTTAAAGGCATTATAAAAAATACAAAAATAAATCGGGGCGTTAAGCCCCGATTATTTAAATATATTTTAAACTGGA
>CATJNN010000191.1 GCA_949742185.1 uncultured Clostridia bacterium
AAAAATAAATAGGAGGTTTTTATGGGAAACTTTAAAATTGCGCTGATTCCGGGCGACGGCATTGGTCCTGAAATTGTGAACGGCGCTGTGATTGTACTTAATAAAATTGCAGAAAAATATAATCATGAGTTTGATTATTCGGAAGTCTATATGGGAGGCTGCGCTATTGATAAATTCGGAACCAGCCTTCCTCAGGAGTCAATCAATAAATGTCTCGCTTCTGACAGTGTGCTCCTCGGCGCGGTCGGCGGTCCAAAATGGGATGGCGTATCGGCTGAAATACGACCCGAAACAGGACTTCTTGGCATACGCAAAGCTCTCGGCTTATATTCAAATCTGCGTCCTTCTATATTAAAGCCGCAGCTTGCCGACGCTTCCCCTCTTAAATACGAAAAAATTAAAGATGGACTAAACGTCATGGTTGTACGCGAGCTTACCGGAGGTATTTATTTTGGAAAAAAAGAGCGCGACGGAGATAATTGGGCTTCTGACGAAGAAAAATATACGTATGAAGAAATCGAGCGCATTGCTCGCGTCGCATTCAATAACGCAATGTTGCGCAATAAACGCGTTGTATCAGTGGATAAAGCAAATGTTTTGGAGTCGTCTCGTTTATGGAGAAAAATAGTTACAGATATTTCTAAAGAATATCCAGATGTTACGCTTTCTCATATGTATGTCGACAATGCAGCAATGCAGCTTGCAATAAATCCCGCTCAGTTTGACGTCATTTTAACTTCAAACATATTCGGAGATATACTTTCCGATTTGTCAAGCGCGATTGCAGGTTCTATAGGTATGCTCCCTTCCGCGTCGCTCGGCGCGTCTAAACGTGGAATGTATGAACCAATACACGGCAGTGCGCCGGATATTGCAGGTATGGATATGGCAAATCCTATTGCAACTATTATTTCCGCGGCAATGATGCTTGATATTTCCTTTGGACTTCATGACGAGGCTAAAGCAATTAATAACGCTGTTGATAAAGTGCTTGAAGAAGGTTTCCGTACTCCCGATATTATGTCAGACGGCATGAAAAAAGTTGGAACAAAAGAAATGGCGGCGCTGATTGCCGAAAGAATATAAACAAAAATATTATCAAATAATACTTAATCAAAAATCGGAGAAGCATTTAGCCTCTCCGATTTTTGATTATTATACAGCCACTATTCAGATAATTTAAACGATTCACTGTAAGTTATTAAATCCGCGTCAAAATTATCGTATGAAACTGTTCTTTTTGCATCTGTTTTGTAATTACCGTTAATCTCTATTGATTTTATTATTACAGGCGTTGAAACATTTCCTTTCACAGCAGTGTCTTCCATACCGCCCGTTGCAGACACTGTCACATTTCCTGCGCCATCAATTACGATTTCCACTGTTTTATTATAACCAACAGTATTCCTATACGGCTGCTCGCCTGCATCCCATCCGTTCGCGCCTGATTTCTTGTTACCGGGGGGATTGCTACGTGACTGTGCTATGGTTGACGCAGTCAAAACATTTTGTCCGCCTATGCGGATTTCATTAAAGTTATATCCGCCTCCGGTAATTTTAAATGCCGCAAGCTCATTGCCCTCTTCGTCTTTTAGCGCAAATGTGTTTTCAGTGCCCTTATCTTCCCATCCCGCAAACATATTGAACGTAATTCTGAATTTATCTTTATCCGTGAGTATGAGCGAAGTATCAAGTCTCGATACCGCCGTGGCCTTTACAGGCGCAAAAACATTGCCAAAACGTCCAAGTCCCGAATTAAAAACAACATTTCCGCCGTCAGCTACTGCGCCGCTCTTTGCATTAAACATATTACTATCGCCTTCAAAATTATCGGTTAATTCTGTAATATCTCTAACTACAGGAGCATTCTCAGGCACATCGTCCGATTCGCTGCCTTCAATTAAGAATTCAGCAATATTGGTCATATTAGTGCTATTTGTATATCTGAAATATCGGTATGCTTTTTGGTCTGCAAGCTGTGCCGCATTTATTTCTGTATATCTTCCCGACGGAATTGCAGAAGTGATTTTATATAAATCAGTCCATGTTATACCGTCGCTCGACCCCTGCACTGTTCCTCCGACTGTTCTGTCAGACATTCCGTTGCCGCTTCTTGCGGCAAGCTTAACTTTACTTATTTTAAACGGAGTTCCATAATCATATTGAACATACCCGTGCTGTACTCCGTCAAAAAACGTGTTTAAATTCCCGTCGGCAACCCTTGTGTAGTCGTCGCTGTCTTTTGGGGCAGTGGTATCATTTCCCCACGATGGCGTGCCTGTTAATGTATACAGATTAATCGTTATCTCTTTTTCAACAGTGTACCCATTTATTTCAGCTATCACGGTAACTGTTCCCGTTTCTTTGGCTGTAAGCAGTCCGTCAGAGGTTATAGACGCAACTCCTTCATCTGAAACAGACCATTTAACATTACCAGATATATTTGCCTCAAGAGAGATCCGTGCAGAAACACCTTTTCTCAGTTCTCTGCCCACGCCTTTTATTTCTCCCTTAAACGGAACATCAAAAGTTCTTGAAAATTTAAATCGGTCTATTTCGGCGTATACAGTCACCGTCCCCAGTTCTGTTGTAGTGAGAATACCGTCCTGCGTTATTGAAGCAACGGCGTTATTCGAAACAGACCACTTAACATCGCCCTGAAGATTTGTATGAAGTTCTAACTGTAGAGATGTTCCTTTATCAATTTGCTCTGAGCCACCGCATATTACCGCATATGCAACGTTAACATCGGTCGGACGCACACCGTCCCAAAGAAAAGTTTTAACCGTGTCTCCCGAAAAATCCCCCGCGACACTATCCTCGCCCTTATTCCTCGCAATATATGTCAAAACTCCATTATCATATGCAGTGACATAACGGTCATAATCAGTGAGGGGCGAATAAGCATATGACAATCCGCTGCTGCTCGCAGTAATCTCGTTTTTCCAAAGAGTGGCTTCAGCATTACCTTTTACAATATATGTTGTAATTGACTCCGCTTTAAGTGTAGTAGAGATTTTCTTATCAGCAAGCGTCGCCTCGCCTTTTATTTCTTTCCAATGTTCCGCGCTATTCCCCGAGCCGTTATTAGTGCGTATCTCCTTAACTGTATCGCCCACGCTTGTAAATGCAGAAAGATCAAAAATATACGGCAAATCTGAATTTGACGCGTTAAGCGCAACTATTTTTATATCTCCCGATTTTTTATTATACGCTGCAAGTGTATTGGATGAAGATGCAATAATTGTATCTCCCGGATTTATATAGTTTGTAAACTGACCATATGCATAATATTTATTTGTCATAATAAGCTCTTCATTGTCATGGTCGGCCATACCCACTCCCCAAAGCGAGCTTGTGTCCATCACACTATGGTTGGCTTCGGGATATATTCCGCTGTTCGCAGGATACTGAAACACCTTTGAATCCTTGTGAAAATCCACTATATCCCACATTACCCATGCCGACGGCTGCATACCGTTCATATCTTCAATTATCATACTTGCAAGAGTCAACCCATTTCCGCCTTTGTCAACCTCGCTCTGCCAAAGATTTTTTCTCATTTCCACGGCCTTGGTCTTAACCTGCGCATGATAGTTTCTGTCATTATATGTATGAGTATCAATCCTGCCGAGAGCGTCTTTAGCTTCTTCTGTAAGCTTATCAAGATTACTCGCCGTGCTTTTCAGACTTGTTTCGTCCATTCCTGCTACAAGTACGTCTGCAAGCCCCGCCGCGTCAAGAGCCTTTCTCGTTTCAACAATAGCCTTAGACTGGCTTGTTCCCG
>CATJNN010000192.1 GCA_949742185.1 uncultured Clostridia bacterium
AAAAATTTTTTCATAAAGTGTTATTTGGAGGAAGTTTAATGAATATAATTACTACCGTTGATAATGCTGTGTTAACGTTTATACAGGGATTTCGTTCGCCCGTTGCCGACGTTTTTTTCGCTGCGGTAACACGTCTGGGAGACGCCGGTATACTTTGGATTGTCATAGGAGCAGTGTGTTTGCTGCTTCCGCGCGCTAAAAAATGCGGAATAAGCGTTTTTATATCGCTTTTAATAACGTTTATTCTAACAGATATAGTTTTGAAACCCGCCGCCGCGCGGCTGCGTCCGTTTATAGCAGACGGCGTAACGCTGATAATAGACGCGCCTTATGGATATTCATTTCCGTCAGGACATACTGCGACTGCGTTTGCGGCGGCAACTGCAATATTTATTTTTAACCGCAGAGCAGGGCAGTGGTCGTATGCCGCCGCCATATTGATTGGCTTTTCAAGGGCATATTTATATGTGCACTATCCGTCTGATATAATTGCTGGCGCGGTTATTGGAATTGTTGCGGGAGCAGCGTCGGGTATCATGATAAAAAAACTAAGAATAAGACGCTGCTAAACATCGTTTTCCACAAAGGAGAAGTATCGTTTTTTATATTCTTCATACATGCGAGTTTTGCCGTCTATATTAAGCTGATACATCCTGAATGTGACCCATATGTTTTTCGGCTGCCATTTTTCTTTGTAGGAATAATGATAAGTCATATTGAGTTTTTTCATGACTTTTCCGCTGTTTGGATTATTGACGTCATGCGTTGCCGTGATAAACGGAAAATTTGCTTGTTTAAGTCTGTCTATAACTGCAGAACAGGCTTCTGTTGTTATTCCGCTGTTCCAGAATTCTTTGCGAAGAGCATAGCCAATGTCGTTGCTGCCGCCTATATCGTTAATATTAACATATCCTATTACCTTGTTGTTGGATTTTAAGGATATAGCGTAATTATACGCAATATCTTTTTCATAGCATGGGAAAATTTTATTATGAAGATATTCGAGGGCGGCGTCCTGCGTTTTTATAGGAAACCAAGGCAGAAATTTATTAACCTCGTCATCTCCGTAAAGTTCTGTAATGTCAATAATATCATTGTCGGTAAATTTTCTTAATATAAGTCTTTTTGTTTTAAGGGTTGGAGTATTTTCCTTATGCATAAATATTTTTCGCCTCTCAGTATTGTTGTTTTATTTGATAAGTTAATGTGAATTTTTCGATTTGTACATAGACATGATTTTTAATATGTAAATGAAAATCAATCGGGGATGTCGAACCCCGATTGATTTCAGCTGCTGCACGTCAATGCATTTATTTATAAAATAATTTGAGGCGCAGAGTGCGGAATGGTTTTATCCGTTAATCCGCAGCGCAGTTAATACAAAGGGAGTGCTTTTCGCAGTTCCCTTTGTAAACAGGAGGTTTATGGCTGATATTTTAAAATAATTCGCTATAATCTTTAACATAAATATCTGCGTGCTTTATAATTTCCTCCTTATCGTTTTCGTTCGATTCGTCATATATGCCGACCGTTCTCATGCCGGCTTTTTTAGCTCCGATTATACCCGTGAGAATATCTTCGTAAACGGTGCATTCACATGGAGCTTTGCCAAGCCTCTCGGCTGCGAGCAGATATACGTCGGGATTTGATTTATCCACACCTACTTCGCTTGAAAAAGCCGCGGCGTCAAAATATTTTAAAATGCCGAGACGGTCGAACGCCGAGCGCCAAAGGCGCGCATATCCGGACGTTGCAACAGCAAGCCTCACGCCGTTTTTATACAAAGCGCATATATATTCTTCGGCATACGGTTTTAATGGAATATTTTGTTCATATTCAACCGCAATCATTTGTTCCAGATTGTTTAAAATCTGCTCGGGTTTGTCGGAAAAGCCAAGAACATTATGCATATATGATGTTGAGTCGGTCAGAGTCATATTCTGAAATAATGCTCCGATTTGAGGGTCTAAAGGTTTTCCGTTAAGTCTGAAATAATTTTCGGTAACATTATACCACACCCCCATTGAATCAAGCAAAGTGCCGTCAACATCAAATATAGCTCCTGACATATTGCCTCCTTTATTCACGATTCATAGCGATTGTTTCATAAGAGTGCTCATTAAGGTTCTCGGAAATGCTGTCGTCGTCCCTGTCTTTGATTTTGGCAAGACGCGCGGCTTTAAGCTGAGCGAGCGAGGCGATTTTCGCCGGACCGCCGATACAGCCGCTGTCGCAAATCATACCCTCTAAAATATCCTCGGAAAGCTTGCCGGATTTTAAAATGGCAAGTCCGACTTTACACTCGTTAACGCCATTGCAGGTTTTAGCTTTTATTTCGCCGTTGAAGCCAAGTTCTTTTGCGCTCTTTATAACTGACGCCGCAACGCCGCCAGAGCCTGAGAAGCGTCTGCCGTATGATGTTGCGTCCGGCTCGCAGTCTTCGCATTCGGACGGGTCTATACCGCGCGCGTCAAACATAGCGGCAAGCTCTTCGAGCGTAATTACAGAATCTGCGTTACCCTCAATTTCTTTGTTTAAAGCCTCGCCTTTTTTAGCCATGCAGGGACCTATAAACACAACGAAAGCGTTCGGATTGGTTCTTTTAATATATCGCACTGTCGCTACCATTGGCGAGACGGTATTAGACATAAGAGGAGCTAAATCCGGATAGTGTTTTTTAATAAGGTTTACAAATGCGGGACAGCAGGAGGTCGTCATTTTACGCTCTTCCTCTATGGCTTCAATAAGCTCTTTCGCTTCGTTGAACGCCACTGCGTCGCCGCCCAAGGCTACCTCGACAGCGTCTGCAAAACCGAGCTTTTTAAGTGCGGTTTTTAATTTGCCGACTGTAACGTCCGGACCGAATTGTCCCTCGACAGACGGCGCAGGTATACCGATGACGGTTTCGCCGTTCTTTATGCGGGTTATAATATTGTATATATCTGAGCGGTCGGAAATTGCGCCGAACGGACACGCGTTTGTGCATACGCCGCAGTTTATACATTTCTCGCTGTCTATAACGGCAAGCTTTGATTCATCCATTGAAATTGCGTTAACCTGACAGCTTCGTTTGCAGGGACGCATGAGGTCTGCAATCGCATGATAAGGGCATGCCGCCGCGCATTTTCCGCATTCGCGGCATTTTGTCTGGTCAATATACGCGCCGCGTCCGGTGATTGTAATCGCGCCGAACGGACATGCCATTACGCAGCTTTTCTGCATACATTTCTGACAGTTTTCCGTAACCTGAAATCGGTTAATCGGGCAGCCCTCGCATGCGGCGGGAATAACCTGAATTATATTGTTGTCCATGGGACGGTGTTCAACGTTGTGGTCGGGCAGAGGATTTCTGTTCATTGCCAGACGAACCCGCTGTCTTATAATTTCTCTTTCCTTATATACGCAGCATCTGAAGCGCGGCGTTGTGCCGGGAATAATTTCAAACGGGATATTCTCCACATGCTCGCTTAACGTGCCTTCAAAAGCGTATTTGGATACGCTGCGAAGCACTTCATATTTCATTTGTTTTGTATCAGCCAATTTCCTGTTCATAAAAACCTCCCTAACAAACATACACCTTTATTGTTCACATATTAAATATACAATGAAAACCTTTAAAAGTCAATGGAAATCCAACATTATTTTTTATATGATTTTACAGATACGCATATATACGGAAGCTTGGACATATTATCAGTAATCGGCGCGCGCTTATTATAATGGATAATATTATTCTCGGCTTTTTAATAAAACAGTGCGAAAGGAAAGAAACATGTCTTTTTTAGGTTGCAAATTGTCGGAATATATGATATAATGACGGTAAATTAAATGAGGAGGGTATCTTGTATGAGCAGGCGGAAGCACAGACGGATTTATAATAAAAAACTGCGTTTTAAGAGAATAAGATTTGCGGTTATTATTTTAATATTTATATTACTTGTGGCAGGAATAGTATGGTGGTTTGCGGGCAGAAGCAAGCTGGCGGAAATTCCGTCC
>CATJNN010000193.1 GCA_949742185.1 uncultured Clostridia bacterium
ATACGGTATATATGTATGTGGGACACGATACGTCGAAAAATAATACGAGCTACAGTATGCCTGAATGGGTATGCTATTCTTCTAAAGATATGAAAACATGGAAATATGAAAGCGTTATAATGAGCGCGAAGGATATTTCGTGGAGGGTGAACGATACTACGGCGTGGGCAAGCCAGGTTGTAAAATATGGCGACACATATTATTTTTATTATTGCACAACGAATAAAAACGCCAATAACTATCACAGCATCGGCGTGGCAACTTCAAAATCGCCGACGGGACCGTTTGAAGATACGGGGGCGCCGCTTGTTAACGGACTTACCCAAACGACGGAAAATACAAGTGACTATAACGATATAGATCCGACGGTATGGGTTGAAACCGTGGACGGCGTAGAGCACAGATATCTTGCGTGGGGAAACGGTGTGTATTATGTCTGCGAGCTTAACGAGGATATGGTAAGCGTTAAGGATTTAAACGGAGACGGAAAAATAACGGCGGGCGGTGATATAAAAACGCAAACTATAAATGGTATGCCTGATGGATTATGGTTCACGGAGGCGCCATGGATTTACAGACGAATGGATGAAAACGGAGAGTATACGGGAAAATATTATTTGTTTGCGGCGTTTGGCTGGAGAGAGCAGATGGGATATGCAACGGCGGATAATATGTATGGGCCGTGGGAGTTTCAGGGGATACTAATGCCGCCGACTGCGACATCTAACACAAATCACCCTGCCGTAGTAGATTTCAAAGGAAAAACCTATTTTATTTATCATAACGGCGCTCTTCCGTGGGGATGCGGTTATAGAAGAAGCGTGTGCGTTGAAGAGCTAAAGTTTAACAGAGACGGCTTGATAAACCCGATAGAGGAAACCTCGGTCGGTATTGCGGGAACGCCGTCGTTAATCAAACTGGGCGAAGGATATATATATCATGAAAACTTTATAAATCCGAATGACGACGCAAGCTATCCTCTGAAAAAATCTGTTTTAGCGGGAAACGGCATATCGGACATATTGGACGCACAATGGGAAATAGTTCGGGGAAAAGCCAACGCTGATAATGAATATTATGTGTCAATACAGTCTGTAAACAAACCGGGCTTATATCTTGCCGCTCAGTCGGATAACAGCGTTTTGCTCACGCAGGACGCAAATCAGAATGACGCGTCTATGGCTTCCGCAATGACGTTTAAGACGATAAAGGGACTAAACGGGGAAGAAAACGCAGTTTCTTTTGAAAGCGTTTTAAAGCCGGGGTATTTCCTTGCCGCGTTAAACGGAAAGCTTGTGCTTGCAAGGGATAATACGGATTTAAATGCTGTAAGCTTTGATATTTCGGAATACGATGAAGATAATATATCGGGCGGAGCGGCGCAAATTGAGGATGCGTGGATTAAAAACGGAGCAAGCGTGGATTTTCGGCTTGTAAACGCGGCAGTGTACGGAGAGGTATCCGCATATGCGGCGGAGTATAAAAACGGCGTTTTGATTGGCGCGGGAGCGCTGACAGACATTAAAATAACGGCTCATAATCAGCCTGTGAGTATTCCGTACAAGCGAATAGACAATACTTCCCAAATAAAGCTGTTTGTTTGGAGTGATATGAAGCCTGCCGCCGATGCGGTCAGCGTTACGTCTACGCAGTCGCCGTATACGGTGCCGGAGGGGTACACGTCGTATTTCAGTTTTGACGGCAATCTTTCGGACAGTGTGTCCGGCAAAACGGGAACAAGCGTTCCGTCTAAGATTACTGGAAACGCGTCGGGCGCGGCTTTGTATGACGGCGGATATAAAGGTCAGGCGGTTAAGTTTACGGGAAACGGCTCGCAGGGAATAAAGCTCGGAAATGTAATTACCGACGGTAAATACACAGTTTCTTTTATAATGAAAGCTAACGAGTTTACCCAGCACACGTCGGGAATATTTATAGACGCGGGGAGCAGTTCAAACCAGAAATGGGTCAGCGCGCCGTTCGGGCAGAAGACAGGAGGCGGCACAATGGTATGGTCGTATAAAAACGATTACATAACGCTGCCGTCAACAGGTAGGCTTGAAGCTGGGAAATGGCATCAGATTACAATCACAGCCGACGGAACGAGTGGAACGCTTTATATTGACGGAGCAAAAACCGGCAGCGGAACTATAGCTGATATTACAAACGCGAATACTAACGTGTATCTTGGAGTGAATTACTGGGATACGCCTTTTAACGGCCTGATTGACGAGATGTATATTTATAATGGAAAAACGTTAAGCGGCGAACAGGTTTTAAGCATGTATGAAGCCACTTTTAGCGATGCAGAGGTTCAGTAAAACCAAAACAACTCAGAGCTTAACGCTCTGAGTTGTTTTTGTTAATTGTGTTTGCAGGCAAACAGTAGGACGCGCATAAAACGTCCTTAAGATTTCATAAAAGTCTGAGGCTGATAATATATGATTATATCATAAGCAACTGAAATAACGCTGTCTCTGCACAATCAGTAATATTAATTATTTTTC
>CATJNN010000194.1 GCA_949742185.1 uncultured Clostridia bacterium
GCGCCGCCGCCCGCCGTGAAAAGTTGTATGGGGGGCTAATTTGGAATAATGAGCGTATCTCCGGTTTTTATAACAGATGAAACCAACTCATTTGCATCTATAATGTCGTTCACTACCGAACGCACATCGCTGCCTTTGGAATAATCACTGGCAATCGACCAAAGTGTGTCGCCTGCGCATACGGTAATTATATCAGGCTCTCCCTGAGCCGCCGCAACCGATGCGTGTCGGGTTACTGCAGCCGCCGTAACCGACGCGCACATCGACATCATTATAAATATGAAAGCAAAAAATCTGCGTTTATTTGTTATGATAAGCTTAGTCTTTTTCATAATATTTCCCTCCAGAGGCGAATGTTTGTTTGTTAAACTGATTGTACCAGAAAATTTGTTCGGTGTCAATATGATGCGAACAAATTTTTGTTTTACATTTTTATTACACGGATTTTATATTTATTCTTAATATAAAACATAAATAAAAATAAATCGGGGTTCGAGCCCCGATTTATTTTTTCTGTTTGCTCCGCAAACGCAATTATAATACACACCCTAAAAGTCAGACGCTTTTGAGGAGCGCAACACATAAACATACCGCCTTATCTTAAGATTCTTTATTTAATAAGTATATCCTCCATACTACGTTTAGGTACGTTAACCGTGCCGCTTTCGTCCAAATAATATTTAACGTCGTTCCCCTGCATATCAACCATTCGGCTCTCCTGCGCGGGATAACCGACCGCCAGCAAATATGTCACCTGAAGATTATCGGACAATGATAATATATTATGAATTTCTGCGCGGTTAATTGCGCCCAGCCAGCATGTGGCAAGTCCCATCTCAACAGCCTCCAGCATCATATTCGTTACAGCCGCGCCGGACTCAGTCTCAAACGCGCCGTTTGACTTAACGGAAGTATCCCCCAAAACGGCAATATAAGCGCAGGGACGTTCGCCTTCTTTAGGCGCGCCGTCCGCAAGATACCCCGCCCATTTAATATAAGGGAATAATTCTGTCAGCTCGTTATCGTTTGTTATTATCCGGAATTTCAGCGGCTGCATATTCGCACCGTATGCCGCCATTCGCGCGCAGTCTACCAAAATCTCAAGATTTTTCTGAGGAACTCTCTCCTGCTTAAATTTGCGCACAGTACGTCTTGCCTTAATAGCGTCGTAAACGTTCATAAAATCAGTCCTTTCATTATTTCTCATTTTATCACTATTCTTCCTAAAAATCAATTAATACCTATAAAAAGGATAATGTACTTAATATATGTATTAAATACTTGCAAAAGGTATAATAATATTGAGGTGTTTAACATGATAAAGATTAATCTATCGCGTCTGCTTGGCGAGCGTAAAATGACGCAGGCTGAGCTTGCGCGAAAATCAGGCGTAAATAAAAATACTGTTTGCGCGCTGTATAATGAATTTGCAGACAGAATAAGCATCGATACTCTGGACAGAATTTGCGAGGTGCTCGAATGCGAATTGTCCGACCTTATGGAATATGTTCCGAATAAAATTCCAAAAACCGGCAGTAGTCTCATAATAGACAGCAACAGCGGTTCCGCAAAGTGAGCGTGAAAAATATGGAAAATAAAATTAAACGCCGTGATACAGACGGCGATATAATTAGAATTGCCGCGGCTTTTTTTGTGGTTGTCATTCATTCGGCTGCAACTGCTCCCGTTTCTGTGTGGAGTATTTTTCTCAATTCAGCCGCAAGATTTTCGGTGCCTGTTTTTGTCATGCTGAGCGGAAGATATATGCTTTCAAAACGCAGAGATATTAGCGAGACTGCATGGAAAGCTGCTGTTTTAATTGGGATAATGATTCTCTGGTCTGCCTTATATTACGCATATGAGATATTTGCCGGCGGGCGTAAATACGTCGGCATAGCTGATACGGCCGTGTACTTGCTGACTGAACCCGTGCATCTATGGTATCTTTATATGACAGCCGCGTTATATTTATTTACGCCGATTTTTTATGTATTTTGCGAAAATGCAGAGAAACGCATCATGCAATATACACTGGCTCTTACGTTTATTCTCGGTTCGATTGTGACAATGGCTCTTCGCACCCCATGTGCGGAAACGCTTACGGTGATAGTCGGGAAAATGCACATAGACTGTTCTCTCGGATTTGTGTTTTGCTATTTGCTTGGCGATTATATTCGCAGATATGGTATATCGCGCCGAGTGCGGATTTATATTTTATCAATAGCCGGAATAATTATCACTTTTTCAGGGACTTTATATTTATCGCACGGCGGCGAACTTAACGACTTTCTATATAGCTTCTTCGCTCCAAACGTGCTTGCCGTATCTGTAGGTTTTTATGTTTTTGCGTGTAATTTAAAAATTAAAAACAAAGAAAAAACGCCGATGTTTTTGCGAAACGCAGCAATGTGTTCATTCGGGATTTATCTTGTACATCCGCTTGTTTTAGATGTTTTTAACAAATATATTCGAATAAACGCGTTGAGCGGCGCGGCGCCGCTGACAAGAGCGCTTTGCGCATTTGCCGTTTCTTTTTTATTGGTGTCGATTATTCGTAAGATTCCGTTTGTGCGGCGAATTGTAATGTGAGAGAGCATAAAGATATATTTTATCATTTAATCCGCAAACGCATATAATAAAAATACAGAGGATTATTACTATCCTCTGTATTTTTACTGGCAAAATTTTATCAGCATCAGCCGTTGCTTCTTGCCGCCATGCGGTGCTTGAAGAAAAAGCTGATTGCCCAAAGCCCTGCGATACCAACAACTGTGAAAATGATTCTGCTTATTACCGCTCCTTGTCCGCCAAAAAGCGCGCCAACAAGGTCAAAACCAAAAAGACCTATACAGCCCCAGTTTACCGCGCCGATTATAACAAGGATAAGCGCTGTGATGTCCATAATTAATACCTATGCCTTTCTGCCCGCAGATATATAGATTAAGCCTTATTGCGGGCCTACAAGGCGTTAATCCGAATTCTTCATATGTGTTCAGCCTCATTTTGAAAATGGCATTATCAGTATTTGCAGATTGTTATATATTATACTCGGTAATAATTTTCATGTTTTTTAATATAAATATAAAAACGAGGTGAAAGCTGATGAAGCATATGGTTTTTTATTTTATCGCCGTGACTGTAATTGCGGCTGTAACAGTTATGTGCGTAGCTTTTGGCGACCGGGACGCCAACATAGAGTTTCTGGAAAGCTACGGCTGGAAAGTTAACGAGGAGTGTATTGAAAAA
>CATJNN010000195.1 GCA_949742185.1 uncultured Clostridia bacterium
ATAAATATGAATATATATATAATTTATATAATATTTACCATAATTTAATTGATGTACAGGCACATGGAATATTGTGGATGTTGTTGAAGCTGTATAAAAATCATGCTGCGGAGCAGGCGGCAATGTTGTATCATTACAGTGAATAGCGGCATTTTTTATTGCAGACGGGAAATTACCACTTACAGCATCCCATTCCGCTTGTGTGCCTGCATAATATACGTCTTTAATCGGAGTAAGATAAAACGCTTCACTGCTTATTGTTTTAATACCTTTTGGAAGGTATATAGTTTCAAGATTCGGACACGACTCAAATGAGCTATTTAAGATTGACGTTACATTAATAGGTATTGTCAGAGTTGATAGTTTCTCATTGTTTATGAAATTTACATCGCAATCATTTCCTATTGAAGTCAATGAATCGGGGAATGTTATTGATGATGCGTTACGACATTGATTAAAGCCGCTTACAGTTGTTATGCCATCTTCAAATATAATTGTGTCAACACAGTGTGGAATATATTCGGATTTTGAGGTATATATATAATTAATATCACAAAGCTCATCATCAATAATGGCTGTTCCTGTTCCGCTTATGATAAGATTGCGCGTAGTTTCATTAAAGTTCCATGTAACATTTAAAATGTTTTCGGAAAAATCAAAACAGTTTCCCGAATATGATCCGTCTGCGTTTTGAATAGGATCGGCGTGAGAGATTGGCATGAAAGACGCAAATATAGCTAACGCCGCTAAAAATGATAAAAATGTTTTTTTCATAATATATACCTCCTTATAAATATTTATATAACAAATTAATTATACATAACAAATCTTAGAATGTCAATAAATATACAATACTTCTAAATTAAACTTATATTACATAAATTAAATTGAGTTTTTTGTTATAAAACTTTTTAGCTTTTCAAAGCTTTCATGGCTTATAGCATGCTCGATTTTGCATGCGTCTTCGGCAGCAGTCTGTTCGTTAACGCCAATAGAAAGCAGAAAATGTGTGAGCACTTGATGCCGCTCGTAAATCTCTTCGGCAACGGCTTGTCCTTCTTTTGTAAGAAGCAGCATTCCGTTCGGATCTGAGGCGATATAGCCGTTTTCCTTTAGAATGCTTACCGCGCGGCTGACGCTTGGCTTGGAGAAGCCCATCTCGTTAGCGACGTCTATCGCGCGTACATAGCCAAATCTGTTCTTTAAAATTAAAATTGTTTCCAGATAATTTTCTCCCGATTCCTGAAGTTTCATAGATATTCATAGCCTTTCCGCCCACACTTGATGATAAAAATCCATTTTTTCATACTGTGAACCTATTCTTATTATATATTAGCACACACTAACCATAATTTCAAGGAAAATTTTTTAATAAAAAGGCTTGACAAATATAAAAAACAGGTGTATTCTTGATGTGCGATTAGCATATGATAACTAAAAGTGTTATAGACTAAAAATAGGGAGTGATATAGTTGTGCCGTTAAGTATGAGCAAAATTGGTGAGAGCAGAGCAATTAAAAAAATTATAGGAAAGGACGAGGCGCGCAGGTTTCTTGAGAGCTTGGGTTTTGTAATCGGCGGCAGCGTTATGGTTGTTTCTGAAACGGCGGGTAATCTTATTATTAATGTTAAAAATACGCGCGTTGCCGTCAGTAAAACTATGGCCAATCGTATTATTGTGGAATAAGGAGCGATAGAAAATGAATTTGAAGGAAGTTAAAAACGGTCAGACTGTAGCAGTAAAGCGCGTGTATGGCGAAGGGGCGGTGCGCCGCAGAATTATGGATATGGGGATAACAAAGGGCGCTCAGATTTATGTGCGCAAGGTTGCGCCGCTTGGCGACCCTATTGAGGTTACTGTGCGCGGATATGAGCTTTCGCTTCGCAAAGCAGATGCTGAAATGGTTGAGGTTGAATAATTTTTTTGCAACATGATTAGCATATGCTAATTCGGGAAATATGAGACTAATATTGAGGAGGAAAAGAATGATAAAAATTGCATTGGCAGGGAACCCGAACTGCGGAAAAACGACTATGTTTAACGCACTGACAGGCGCGTCGCAGTATGTGGGTAACTGGCCCGGAGTAACGGTTGAAAAGAAAGAGGGAAAACTTAAAGGAAATAAAGAGGTATCAGTGATTGATTTGCCGGGTATTTATTCGCTTTCTCCATATACGCTTGAAGAGGTTGTTTCGAGAAATTATCTTATAGACGAAAAGCCGGATGTTATTATTAACCTTGTTGACGGTTCAAATATTGAGAGAAATCTGTATCTTACAACTCAGCTTTTGGAAGTCGGTATACCGGTTGTTGTTGCGCTTAATATGATTGATATTGTACATAAGCGCGGTGATGCGATAGATACTGATCAGCTGGCGGATAGGCTTGGCTGTCCTGTTGTTGAAACGTCCGCGCTTAAGGAAACAGGTCTGGATTTAGTGTGCCAGACTGCAATACGAATAGCTTGGAAGAAAGAGCCGGTGCAGGTTAGACATGAGTTTGCGGCAGAGGTGGAGAAGGCTATTTCTGATATTAGCAACATTCTTATATCGGCAAAGAAAGTAGACGAAAAGCAGATACGATGGTATTCTGTGAAGCTGTTTGAAAGAGATGAAAAGGCTATGAGACAGCTTGGGGTGTCCGCCGAGACATTAAATGCGGTTGAGGGTATTGTGTTGGAATGTGAGGAAAGGTATGGCGACGACGCGGAAAGCATTATAACAAATGAACGATATATTTATATTTCATCTGTAGTTAAAGACTGCGTTAAAAAGAAGAAGAGAGGCGTGAAGATGTCAGCGTCAGATAAGATTGACCGTGTTGTGACAAACCGTTGGCTTGCGCTCCCGATTTTTGCTGTTGTTATTTTTCTTGTTTATTATATTTCAGTATCGACAATCGGAACGTTTGCGACTGATTTTGTGAATGACGGAATATTCGGCGACGGCTGGCATTTGTTTGGTATTGGAACTGCTGAGTATGAAGAAAAGGCGGAGGAGTTTGAAAACGCGTCGGTGAAGCTGAAGGCGTATCTTGCGGCGGCTGAAGAAGCGGGCATAGATATATCGTCTATGGAGGAGGCTCTTGCGTTTGACGGGGAGAGGATTTCCGAAGAGGCTGTAGTTATTACTCAGAACGATGCCGACGCGGTTATTGAAGCGTTTTTGATGTCTGCTGAAGCGGCTAATTTAACCGCCGTTGCAGAGTTTAGGGACGAGGACGGAAATGTTGAGGAAAACGTTTCAGTTGCATGCGCGGATTTTGAAGCCGCTATGCTTGCGGAGGAACCAGACCCGTCCGACTATGGAATATGGATTTCGGGTATACCGTCTGCTGCTGAGCAGGGATTGGACGCTATAAATTGCGCTGACTGGCTCAAAGGGCTTGTGCTTGACGGAATACTCGGCGGCGTGGGTTCCGTGCTTGGGTTCCTGCCGCAGATGCTTGTGCTGTTCCTCTTGCTTGCCATTTTGGAGGATTGCGGCTATATGGCGCGTATAGCGTTTATTATGGACAGAATTTTCCGTAAATTTGGTTTGTCCGGTAAATCGTTTATTCCGATTTTAATTGGCACAGGTTGTGGCGTTCCGGGCATTATGGCTTCAAGAACGATTGAAAATGAACGGGACAGAAAAATGACTATTATGGTTACTACTTTTATACCGTGCGGAGCTAAACTGCCGATTATAGCGTTGATTGCGGGCGCGTTGTTCGGCGGGAATCCATGGATTGCTCCGAGCGCGTATTTTGTAGGCATATTTGCTATAATATTTTCAGGCATTTCCCTAAAAAAGACGCGCGCTTTTGCGGGTGAACCGGCGCCGTTTGTTATGGAGCTTCCGGAGTATCATATTCCCGGCGTTAAAGGTATATTTATTCATATGTGGGATAGGGGGAAGTCATTTGTCAAAAAAGCGGGAACGATTATTTTTCTGGCGTGCGTGCTTGTGTGGTTTCTTTCGTCGTTTAACTGGAGAATGCAGATGGTTGAAGAGGCGGAGAGTATGCTTGCGGTAATAGGAAGCGTTATCGCTCCCGTGTTCAGTCCGCTTGGATTCGGCAACTGGCAGTCTGCCGTCGCGGCAATTACAGGCTTAATTGCAAAAGAGAATGTTGTCGGAACATTTGGAGTTTTATATGGTGCAGGAGAGATTGCTGAGAATGGTTTGGAGATATGGACGAATATGCGGCAGTCTTTTACACCAGTTTCAGGATATGCGTTTCTCGTTTTTAATTTGCTTTGTGCGCCGTGTTTTGCGGCTATAGGAGCGATTAAGCGTGAGATGGGAAGCTGGAAGTGGACAGGAATTGCGGTGGGTTATCAGTGTTTGATGGCGTATGCGCTGGCGTTTATTATCAACCAGTTTGGGGGTTTTATATTAGGAACGCATGGATTTGGAGCGGGAACGGTTATTGCGGCGTCTGTTGTAATTGGTATGATTTATATGCTTGCGCGTCGAGGATACAGACCGAAAAAGGGGAATGTGATAAAACAACGCATGGTATCTGTTTAGGTTTAGAAAGGATGGTATTATGTTTGGAACTATTATTGTCGGAGTTATTCTGTTTGCGTTTGCCGCTGCGGCGGTATGTTCAATAGTAAGACAGAAAAAGCGGGGCGGGTGCGCCGGCTGCGATGGCTGCGGCGGGAACTGCCGGAGGCAGAAAAACGAGAAATAAAATAAACAACGGCGTTTATAAACGCCATTGTTTATTATTAACTGCGTTGTGGAGCAACAACAGAAACAAATCGGAGTTCGGCGCCCCGATTTGTTTTCGTTTAAGAAGCAGTCGTTTCTGTTTCTACAATATACGCCTGTGCGCCGCTTGCAAATCTACGGTCGCGGCGCATGTTTATAATCCATGCGATTTCATTGTTGCAGGTCAGCAGGGGAGCGGAGGCGCGTTTGCTGCGAGAAATTTTTTCATCAATAAAATAATCTTTAATTTTTTTTCTGCCAATCATGCCAGCAGGGAAAAATATATCTCCGCTGCGTCTGTTCCGTACGCATAACTGTGCGTTGTTTGGAAAGAAAAAGCAGTTTTTATCAGTATTATCAGTTCTGCGCACGCGAATGCGGATTTTTGCTTCCGGTATATCTGTCCATTCGTCTATAGATAACGGATATTCATACGGCGCAGTCTGCGGAACGCGGCTGCCTATGGTAAGTTTTCCATAGGATATATTTGCACATATGTCGTTGTTGAGCGATATTGATTTTCCGGTGCCGTTAAGCAGTAAAATATCTTCTATATACTGCGCGGTTATGTCGCGGACTCCGGCATTTTCACAAATTTTTCGCACCAAACGCCGTCTTAGTGCAAGCGGAAGCGCATGCAGTTTTTTCAGTTCAATCTCGCCTTCTTTGACAAGCTGGTTATATAGCTTTTCGGTTTCAGAATTCAGATAAGCGTTTTCTTCAAATATCACAGCCGCATTTTCGGTTACGGTGTGAACAAAATTCGAGTTGAAATATTTTTCGATATACGGTATACAAACATGGCGAATGCGGTTTCTTGTATACACTGATTGGTTATTTGTGCTGTCGGTTACAAACTGAAGATTGTTTTCTGCGCAGTAATATTCAATCTCAAGGCGGGTCAGACGCATAAGAGGACGAATAATGTTTCCTCGTTTTTCAGCAATTCCTGCCAATCCGGCAAGTGACGAACCGCGGAACAGATTCATTAAAATTGTTTCTGCGCTGTCGTTTTTATGGTGTGCCGTAGCAATTTTTGCGCGGCCCTGAGAAAGTTCTTCAAAAAAAGCATAGCGGGCGTGTCTGCCCGCTGTTTCTTCTGAAATCCCCATTTTTTCCGCAAGATAGCGAACGTCGGCATGCTTGATACGACATTCAATACCAAGTCTGCGGCAAAAATCAAGTGCGAAAAGTTCGTCTCTGTCAGCCTCGTCGCCGCGAAGCCCATGATTAACATGCGCCGCTGATATTTTAAGTCCTAATTCATCGGATAAAGCGCAAAGCGCATGCAAAAGACACACGGAATCCGCGCCGCCTGAAAAACCGACTATTATTTTGTCGCCCCGATTTGTCAGCCTTGCGGCTGCCCTTTTGATTTTTTCTGTCATTCTTCCACCGTCTTGATTTCCACGTTAAGAAATTTAGTGTATTTGCCCTGCCAGCCGAGTTTAAACATTCCTGTTTCTCCGCTTCGGTTTTTCGCAACAATACATTCCGCTAAGTTTTTGTCTTCGCTGTCGGGATTGTAATATTCGTCGCGGTATAAAAACAATACCATGTCCGCGTCCTGCTCAATAGAACCGGATTCGCGAAGATGACTGAGAAGCGGACGCTTGTCGGCGCCGCTCTCGCTTGCGCGCGCAAGCTGGGAAAGCGCAATAACAGGCACGTCGAGCTCTTTAGCGAGAATTTTTAAAGACCTTGAGATATCTGATATTTCCTGTTGTCTGTTTTCGGAACGACCATTCTGCATGAGCTGCAAATAGTCAATCACAATCAGCGAAAGTCCTTTTGTCTGTTTTAGACGACGGCATTTTGCGCGTATTTCAGACACGGTAATGGCGGCGGGGGCGTCGATATAAAGCGGCGCCAAAGCTATGCGGTCAACCACGTCGCCTATCTGTATCCAGTCCTCGCCGCCCATAGAACCCATGCGGATTTTGTTTGAGTCCACATAAGCCTGACTGCATAGAATACGCGTGATAATCTGATTCCTCGGCATTTCCAAATTGAAAAGCGCAACTGTTGAGTTGTTCTGAATTGCTACATGCTCGGCAATATTCACTGCAAAGCTTGATTTACCCATACCCGGTCTTCCGCCTATAATGATAAGCTCGCCGCCTTTAAATCCGCCCGTACGTCTGTTAAGCTCGGCATAGCCCGTGTCCAATCCGGTTAGCTTGCCGCGGTTTTCGGCATGCTCAACCATTTCGGTGTATACGCCCATTAATGCGTCGCCTATCGGCACAATGTCGTTTTGCTCGTTATCTTGCGACACGCCGAATATAGCTTGTTCAGCTCGTTCCAAAATAGTCTCGGACGCTCCTGCTTCGCTGTATGCAAGCTGCTCAATTCCGAACGCGGCAGTTATAAGCTTTCTGAGAATAGACTTTTCCCGTATAATCTTTGAGTAATAAACTACGTTTTCCGTTGTAGGCACACTCACAGCCGCCTGTGAAAGATATGAAATTCCGCCTATGTTATCAAGCTTATCTTCTTGACGAAGACGGTCTGAAACGGTCACAAAATCTATGGGAATATTTTCGTTAAATAAATCCATTACCGCCTGATAAATCAGCTTGTGCGCTTCAAAATAGAAATCTGAGGGCTTTATAATTTCTGCCGACGCGGCAACGCTGTCCTGCTCGGTCAGTACGCTGCCTATAACTGAAAGCTCCGCTTCACGGCTGTGCGGCAGTTCTCTGCCTATTAAATTTATTTCATTGTTTTCCAAGGCTGCCGCCTCCAATCAGTTATTTTTCTTCTGTCACCTGAACGCTGAGTTTTGCAGTTACGCCGGGGTGCACTTTAACGTCTATCTGCGTTATGCCGAGCGTTTTAATGCCGTCGGGCATAACGAATTTTTTCTTGTCAAGTTTTATGTGGTGCTGCATTGTTAAGGCTTCTGCAACATCCTTGCTTGTTATTGAGCCGAACAGTTTTCCGTTAGAGCCTGCCTTTGCCGTTAAATTCACCGTGAGTTCAGACATTCTCTTTGCTGTTTCCTGCGCCTCGGCAAGTTCGGCTTGTCTGTGGTGTTCAGCCGACTCAGCCTGCCCTTTCATAATAAATATATTTTCTTTGGTAGCTTCTTTTGCAAGACCGCGCGGGAGAAGAAAGTTTCTTGCGTATCCGTCTGAGACTTCAACGAGCTGACCTTTTTTTCCTTGACCTTTAACGTCCTGATTCAATATAACCTTCATTTTGCACTCCTCCTATTTTGCGTTTTCGTCTATATATTCTAATATTGCATTTTCCAGCAGCATTTGGACGCCCTCGGAGGTTTCGCCGCGGATTTGCGCGCCTGCAACGGTCATGTGTCCGCCGCCTCCTATCTTTTCAAGAATAACCTGAACGTTCACTTTTCCGAGCGACCTTCCGCTCACGCCTACTGTGCCGTCGAGAACATAAACTACAAATCCGGCTTCAACGCCGGAGATTGTCAGCATATCGTCGGCGGCTTTAGACGCGACAACTTTTTCATTGGGTATTTTCTGCGTCCACACCGCTATTGCAATATTATCGGTAAACATATAAAGCTGTTCAATAATTGCGGCGCGGTTTTCATAGTCTGTTTTGTCCACTTTAAATAATTGCCGGACTGCTGTTGTATCCACGCCGTAACGGCGAAGCGCGGAGGCGGCTTCAAACGTGCGCGCGCCGGTTTTCACAAAAAAGTTTTTAGTGTCCATAACAAGCCCGACATAGAGAGCTTCAGCTTCAAGAGTTGTCATATTGCGTCCGTCGTCAAGGTATTGTAGAATTTCTGTTACCATTTCGCAGGTTGACGAGGCGTACGGCTCGTGATAAATGAGCGAGCAAGCCGGTAAAAATTCTGTGCTTCTGCGGTGATGGTCTATGAGCACAACCTTATTCACGCGGTCTAAAAGCTGCGGACACGGGAGCATGGACGGACGGTGCGTGTCGAGCACAATCAAAAGCGTTTGCTCTGTCGCAATATCAAGAGCCGTTGCCGCGTCGATTATCATGCCGTCGTATTCCTCTTTTTCGTATATGCGCGAAGTCATGTTTGCTATCGCCGGCGAATCGTCAAGCAAAATATATGGTTTTTTGCCGAGAGAGCGCGCTGCACGCTGAAGCCCTATCGCCGCGCCGAACGAGTCGTAGTCTGCGCTTTTGTGTCCCATTAAGATGATATGGTCGGCGTGCTGGATAAAATCCTTTAAGCCGGATGAAAAGGCGCGTGTTTTAACGCGTGTGCTTTTTTCGTATTCTTTAGTTTTTCCGCCGTAAAACTTATACTGAGTTTCGTCTTTAATAGCCGCCTGGTCGCCGCCTCTGCCGAAAACCATATCGATTGCCGAGCGGGCGTGATTTTTATTCTGTAGTATGTGGTCGCCGGTGCCTATGCCTATGCTTATGGTTACAGGAAGTTTGGAGCCTTCGCCCAAAGCGCGGACACGGTCGAGCACGTCAAATTTTTTATCTATATACATCTGCAGATATTGATGTTCAAACAACATTAAATATCTGTCGCGGTCTGTTTTTTCAAGAAGCCCGTTGCTTTCAGCTACCCACTCGCTCACACAGCGGTCAATATGCGAGATAAGCTGCTGACGCTCTGAGTCGTCTGTTTTTTGCAGGATTTCATCATAGTTGTCTATGCTGATAATCGCCGCGTCTGTCTGCTCGTCAAGATATTGCTTCTGCATGTTTTCCGCGTCTGTCATATCAATGAAATATAGAATTACCGTGTATAGGCTTTGCTGGTCTTCCGACTGAGATTTTAAAATCTTTCCTTCAACGCGGTAGTGCCTTTCGTTGTAATATGATTCAAGCTGAACGTTTTCAGTGGATTTAAGCACATCCGACCATTTGAGGTCGGGAAATATTTCCTGTATTGGCGTGTCAAAAAGGGATTTTTTGTTTATCATATCTGCAAACAGATTGTTAAACCACAAAATATGACCGTCTATCTGAAGTATAGCGGTAGGCATGGGCAAACTGCATAAAACGTCAGTTGACGCATGACTGCTTTGCTCCTCTAATATCTGCAAATATCGGCCGGCGCTTTTTTCGCGTATAAACTCCGTAACGACAAAACATACGCACAGCGTAATAGCTGCTGCAAAGCCAATACCGGCAGTTATATACTGACCGTGAAAAAGCTCCGCCACGCTGAAAATTATAAATAACGCTGCGCTTAGTCCCCCGCATATAGCGGCGGAATGCAGAATTTTTTGCTCGTTTTTTCTCATAGTCCCTCCATAGTGCGCTGTGTATGACTGTTGATTGTAAAACACAACGACGGCGACGGAAATGCTGCAAGTCATATTTCCGACAGCGATAAATTTCCTATTTTACCATAATAATTTACACATTAATATTCTATCACAACAGTTTTATCTCGTCAATATTTAATTGTCTGCCTCACGTTTGTCTTTTGTGCCGTGCGCGTCAATATTTCTTGCCTTGGTTAGTTTTCAATGATATAATCCAAAGACAAATTGCATTGACAAATAAGAGGATGGATTTTTTGCAAGTATAGACGGACATGCAGTTGTTTCTATTCGCACTAGCGATACTGCTTTTATTGTGGGCGTGAAGGACTTTTTGTTAGAGCGGGTGAAAATTATATTGGCGATATTCAAATATTTTAAAATATAGTGTATTTATAAGGAAACGTTTGAATAATTCGGATTTGATATGTATGAACGTTTTGATTGATAATTTAGAGAATATTTTGTTAGTAGTGATACGAAATGCAAAATAAAGCTGACTACAGGAAATTTATGAGCGTTAATATTTTTTTACACATATGTTTATACTAAAGGCAAAGAGATGATTGGTGTGAGAAATCATGCTAATAAATTTCATTGCCGGAGCGTTGTTTGCCAAATATAAAAATGCATACGGACATTAATGACTATTTAACGCTTTGTCTGCCCATGGCAAGAGCGTTGGATTTTTAATTGCTGTTTATGGGCGGAAAGGATATATGGTTGTTATTATGACAAAAAATAATCTGAAATCTCATAATTTATCTCAGGAAAAGGGCGGCGGACATGTTGAGCCGCAAAACAAACATCATAATATAAAAAAGCAGGCTTTGGGACCGAACATAAAAAGGGGGAAATAACATGGCAAAACAGGGAATGAGACGCGAACGTTACGGCGATATTCACGGAGTGCGCAAGCCGAATAAGAAAAGTGATAAAAACGAGGTTAAGCCTGTGCCTGAAATACAGGGAAAGGCGAAAACCACAAAAGAAAAAGCATCGCCAATCAGATAAAAGAACGGCAGAAATGCAGATAAAAAAATAATGCGGGATTTATCCTGCATTATTTTTTTGAAATATTTTCTAATTCTCCTGCGCAAGGGAGGCGGCAATAGCGATAGCGCATTCAACACGCTTGCGCTCAAATTCGCACGCCAATTCATACGGTTTGTTTATATCCTTGTTAAAATTATATGCATTTGCGCTGCATCCGCCGCTGCAATAGAACTTTGCAAAGCAGTCCGCGCATGCGGGTTTTGTATAAATATTTGAGCTTTCAAAAGTATGCATAATATCTTTGTTCATTTCGTCCTTCAGGACGCTGCCCATTTTAAAGTCTTCGTTTCCGACGAACTGATGGCACGGATATATATCTCCGTCCGGCGTGACCGCTATATACTCGTGTCCGGCACCGCATCCGGACAGCCGCTTAACAACACATGGTCCTTGTTCAAGGTCGACCATAAAGTGGAAGAAGTTAAACCCTTTTCCCTCTTTGCGGCGTTTAACATACTCCTCCGCCAGCCGTTCGTATTCAGCGAAAACTGTTGGAAGGTGTTCGGGCAAAAGCGCGTAATCTTCGCTGTACGGCGCGACCACAGGCTCAACGCTCGTCTGCTTAAAGCCCAGATCCGCCATGTGAAGCACGTCGTCCGCAAAGTGCAGATTATTAGCCGTAAACGTTCCTCGCACATAATAATTATCCTGACCGCGGCTTTCAGCTAAATCCTGAAATTTAGGAACAATCGCGTCATACGAGCCGCTTCCGTCAATACGGTAGCGCATGCGGTCGTTCGTATCTTTTTTTCCGTCAAGACTGAGCACGACGTTTGACATGTTTTCATTCACATATTTTTTAACGTCTTCGTTTAAAAGTATACCGTTGGTGGTAATTGTGAAGCGGAAATTTTTATCGTGCAGTTTTCCCTGCTCCTTAGCGTATTCCGTAATCTCTTTAACAACCTCAAAATTCATAAGAGGCTCGCCGCCGAAATAATCAATTTCAATATTGCGTCTGCTGCCGGAATGGGATATGACAAAATCAATCGCCTTTTTCCCAACCTCCGCGCTCATTATACTGCGCTTACCGTGAAATTCGCCTGTGTCGGCAAAGCAATATTTGCATCTCAGGTTGCAATCGTGCGCCACATGCAGACACATTGCTTTAACTACAGAACGCTTATTCCAATTTTTGGCCAGCTCTGCATACATATCGTCGGTAAACAGCAGACCGTCCTCAATTAGTGTCATAATTTCCGCATATGCCTCGTGGACTGCGTCTGCGTTGTATTTGTCAGCCAAAGCGCGGATAATTTTCTCGGGGCACTTCTTTTCCGCAGGACGCACGCCGCCTATAGCGTTAAGCACGTCGTATACCGTGTCGTCAACGATATGTACCGCTCCGCTGTATATATCCATGACGATATTGAGCCCCAACAGCTTGTATTTATGTATCACTATAAAACTCCCCTTATTATGTTGTCATTTGTTAAGTATTCTAAAACAAAAAGGGGCTTTACCCCCTCGTTGTTTTTGTGATTTATACGCGCTCGCATTTCTGATTTGCAACTGTGCATGACGTTTTACATGCCGACTGGCATGACGTCTGGCATTCGCCGCAGCCGCCGCGCTTTGCGCTCTCCTTAAGAGTAGCCTTGTTTAAAGTTTTAATGTGTTTCACTTAATATCCCTCCTGTTTGTATTGTTGGAAAAAGTATATCACACTTTTATTTTTTTTTCAAGAGAATATCGCATATTTTATACAGCGTTTCAGCAGATATTTTTCAGTTTTCAGTTTTAATTGTATTTTGCAGGCTTGACGAATAAAAATAAATTGGGGAGCCAAAGTCCCGATTTGTTTTTACTGTTTGCTCTGTAAACACCGTTAATATAAAAAACGGACGGATACCACGCCGTCCGTTTTTTTGTTTAAATAGTAATTATTTGCTGAGTACAGTCTTAAACTCTGCTGAGATTTTTTGCTTCAACTCTTTGCCAGCGTTTGCACTGTTCGACGCGCGCGCCCTCGGGCACATCTGCAGACGAAAGCTGAGAAAGCATTGCACATGGAACGGAATCGCACTGCCCGCAATGATCGTAGCCCTTGCTGATACAGCATTCCGCAATCGGGCATTGTTCGCGCCCCGTTAATGTGCCGCCCGATTCTATGCAGCCGCCGCATATATGTTCATGCGTATTATGCACGCACATTGAACAATGCAGACCGCAGTATGAGTCTACAACATCTGTCAACCGAAACATTTTATGTACCTTCTTTCCTATTTTGTTTAAGACTGTATGCTATCTAAACCCTTTTATATACCTTTGTTAAAGCACCGATATGCTCTGAGATCTCTTTTGTGAGCATATCTTCTGTCAGACGGAACATCCAGTTTCCGCCGAGTGTTGACGGCGTGTTCATTCTTGCTTCGCCGTCTAAATTCAGATAATCCTGCATAGGCACCACCACAGTGTCCGCCGCGCTCATCATTGCAGCTTTTATGCATGAGCCGGAAAAATCTTTTTCGCGTTCTGCGCCGACATAAAGTTTTGCGAAGTCCCGTTCTCTTTCGTTCGCAGTCTGATACCAGCCCCGCATTGTGTCGTTGTCGTGAGTGCCGGTATATGCGACGCAGTTTTTAGGATAATTGTGCGGAAGATAAATACTGTCTTCATCAGGACAAAAGCCGAACTGCAGCACCTTCATTCCCGGATAGCCGGATTGTCTGAGCATCTCGTGAACTTCGGGAGTCAAGAAACCAAGGTCTTCGGCTATAATATTCATATCGCCCAGAGCGGAGCGGAGCACATTGAATAAATCCATACCGGGACCTTTCCGCCATTCTCCAACGGTTGCGTCCTCATTTCCGTATGGTATGGTGTAATACGATTCAAAACCGCGGAAATGGTCAATGCGAATCATATCAAAAAGCTCGGAAGAATGCTGAATTCGCTTTATCCACCATGCGTAGCCCTCTTCACGCATAATGTTCCAGTCATATAGAGGATTGCCCCAAAGCTGACCTTTTTCAGAAAACGCGTCCGGAGGACAGCCCGCAACTGCCGTTGGTATGTGATTTTCGTCGAGAACAAAGCGCTTTGAGTCTGTCCAGACCTCGCTGCTGTCAAGCGCGACATAAATCGGCATATCGCCGATTATTTTTATGCCCTTACTGTTGGCATATTTTTTAAGTTTATGCCATTGCTCATAAAAACAGAACTGTAAAAATTCATAAAATTCCACGGTGCGCGCAAGAAGCTGACTGTATTCATCAACTGCTGTCCGCTCTCTCATGCGGATTGGTTCGTCCCAGTATAACCAACAGTTATAGTGATGATATTCTTTCACTGCCATAAACAGCGCAAAATCATTAAGCCAGAAGCTGTTTTTTTCTTTGAATTTTATGTATTCTTCGGTTGGAGAAAAACGGGCAAATGCTTTTCTTAAAAGGGGATAGCGATTATCAAAAAGCTTTGCGTAGTCAATTCTGCCGGCGTTATGACCAAAATAATAATTTTCTATTTCAGATTCTTTTAAAAGCCCTTGTTTACACAGCATATCCAAATCAATAAAATAAGGATTGCCTGCAAATGCCGACGGACTTTGATACGGAGAATCTCCAAAACTGGTTGGGCAAACAGGAAGTACCTGCCAGAAGGTCTGATGCGACGCCTCAAGAAAATCCACAAAATCATATGCCTTTTTTCCTAGAGTGCCGATGCCGTGCGGGGACGGAAGACTGCTTATATGTAGTAGAATACCGGCGCTGCGCATTATGTAACACTCTCCTCTGCTGTAGATTTTGCCGATAAATGCATTGTAGCATATTTCACATAAAATATCAAGATGTTTTTGAAAAAATTATATCTTTTCCACAAAATGCATATACAGCGTTCGTTAAAATGCACAAAAAAACCAAATATTTAACAAAGAATTTTATTGCACAAATATTTTCCGTATATTAACGATAAGATTAGATAATTTTACGCTAAATAATTATTGACTATTTCACACCAATACGGTATAATATTAATAGCAAAATACAGCACGGTCACAAGCCGCATAAAAACGGTGATTTAGGAGATAATATCTATCGCCGTTGCTGTATGGCAGTAAACATTACAAATGCGGAAGGAAGGTATTACCATGAGTGATTATTGGAGAAGCTTTAAAGGCGAGGAGTGGAAAAATTCCATTAACGTTCGCAGTTTTATTCAGCAAAACTACACGCCGTATGAGGGCGGAGCAGAGTTTTTAAAAGGAGCGACGGAGCGTATAAAAAAATTAAATTCAAAATACGACGAGCTTCGCGGTATTGAGCTTGAAAAAGGCGGGGTGCTTGATATAGACACAGACAAATCCTCTACAATTACGGCGTATGCTCCGGGGTATTTAGATAAAGAAAATGAAATTATTGTTGGACTTCAGACTGACGCGCCGCTTAAAAGAAGCGTAAATCCGTTTGGAGGTGTGCGTATGGTGCATCAAGCGTGTAAAGAGTATGGCTATCAGGTTGGAGAAAGCGTGCTTAATGAATTTAAAAATCATACCACGCACAACGACGGCGTATTTAAGGCGTACACTCCTGAAATGCGAAAGGTGCGTCACGCCCATATTTTAACAGGACTTCCGGATGCATACGGGCGCGGAAGAATTATCGGCGATTATCGCCGCGTCGCTCTCTACGGCATAGACGCTCTGGTTGAACAGAAAAAGCTTGATAAGGCGCAGACAGATAATCTCGATATGTCCGAGCAGGTTATTCGTCAGCGTGAGGAATTGGCGGATCAGATTAAGGCTCTCGGCGATTTAAAGGCTATGGCGGAAAGCTATGGCTGCGATATTTCAAAGCCGGCGCAGAATGCGCGCGAGGCTGTTCAGTGGACTTATTTTGCTTATCTTGCAGCTATTAAGGAGCAAAACGGAGCGGCAATGTCGCTGGGGCGCACAAGCACGTTTTTTGATATTTATTTTGAGCGCGACTTTGCGGAAGGAACGCTCACGGAACAGGGCGCGCAGGAAATAATGGATGATTTTGTGTTGAAGCTTCGTATGTCGCGTCAGCTCCGCACGCCTGAATATAACGACCTTTTTGCCGGCGACCCGAATTGGGTTACCGAGTCGATAGGCGGAATGGGCGAGGATGGAAGAACGCTTGTTACTAAAAATTCTTTCCGTGTTTTAAACACGCTTTATACGCTTAATCCTGCGCCGGAGCCTAATTTGACGGTTCTCTGGTCGGCAAATCTGCCGGAACCGTTTAAAAAGTTCTGCGCGAAAGTGTCTATTGATACAGATTCGATTCAGTATGAAAACGACGATATTATGCGTCCGGACTACGGAGACGATTATTCAATCGCGTGCTGCGTGTCGGCAACAAAGACCGGAAAGCAGATGCAGTTCTTCGGCGCGCGCGCAAACCTGCCTAAAACGCTGCTTATGGCGATTAACGGCGGATGCGACGAGATAGAGGGAATACAGATAGGACCTGAGGGCGAAAAGCTCGACGGCGTTTTAGACTATGATAAGGTTTGGGAGCGTTTCAAAGTTTATGTTCAGTGGCTTGCGCGGCTGTATGTCAATACGATGAACGCTATTCATTATATGCATGATAAATATGCATATGAAAAAATTCAAATGGCTTTACACGATACAAATATGCGGCGTGTTATGGCGTTTGGTATCGCGGGATTATCTGTTGCGGCAGATTCTTTAAGCGCGATTAAATACGCCAAAGTTAAGCCTGTGCGCGATGAGCGCGGAATTGCGGTTGACTTTGAGGTTGAGGGGAATTTCCCGAAATACGGAAACGACGACGATAGAGCCGACAGCATAGCTGTTGAGCTTTGCAATCTTTTTTACGACGAGCTGATAAAAACTCCTGCGTACAGAAATGCAGAGCATACCTTGTCTATATTAACTATAACCTCAAATGTTGTTTACGGTACAAACACGGGCGCGACGCCGGACGGAAGAAAGAAAGGCGAGCCGTTTGCCCCTGGAGCTAATCCAATGCACGGGCGCGACGCGTCGGGTGCGCTTGCCTCGCTTAATTCTGTTGCAAAACTGCCGTACGAGCATTGTCAGGACGGTATCTCAAACACGTTTACCGTTACGCCGTTGGCAATCGGAGCGACTGATAATGAAAAAGAGAGTAATCTTGTAAATTTGATAGACGGATATTTTTCTCAGGATGCTCATCACCTTAACGTTAATGTATTAAATCGTGCGCAGCTTTTAGACGCGTATGACCATCCCGAAAAATATCCGAATTTGACGATACGCGTGTCGGGATATGCGGTGCATTTTGTGCGGCTTACCAGGGACAAGCAGCGCGAAGTTATAGCAAGAACATTCCACGAAAGCATGTAATCGGTACACGGGAGGAATTATGCAGGGTCGCATTCATTCTATAGAAACACTGGCGGCGGTCGACGGACCGGGGCTTCGCATGGCGATATTTTTACAGGGCTGTCCTCAAAGATGTATATACTGTCATAATCCCGATACTTGGAATCCGACGGGAGGAGAGCTTATGGATTCGGAGGAGATTGTGAAAAAAGCCATCAGATATAAGCCGTATTTTAAGAATATAGGCGGTGTGACCGTCAGCGGCGGCGAGCCGTTTATGCAGACCGAGTTTGTCACCGAGCTTTTAAAGGGACTAAAAAGAGAAAATATTCATACCGCTGTTGATACGAGCGGATATTATCTTAACGACAGCGTTAAAAAAGCGCTCGAATATGCAGATTTGGTGCTTTTAGACGTGAAACATGCTGAGGCGGAAAAGTTCTCGGAAATTACAAAAGCCGAATATGAGCGCATATCCAAATTTCTTGAATATATGAGAGAAACAGGTAAAAGCGTGTGGATAAGGCAGGTTATAGTGCCGGATTACACCGACGGCGACGAGCAAATGGAGAAGCTTATGGAGCTGCTGAAGGGCGTAAATGTCGAGCGCGTTGACTTGCTTCCATATCACACGCTTGGCGTTGATAAATGGAAAGAGCTTAAAATGCCGTATGCGCTTGAAGGAGTTAAGCCTCCGGATAATGATACGATGAAGCGGCTGAATAAAATTGTTAAGCAATATTATCCGCAGAACAGAGAAAATGATTAATTAATATCTAATCGGAAGAAATATGATAACTTGCGCTATATAATTGTTTAACAATGCGCAGAATAAATACCTAAAAGATATTTTTCAGAACGAATGATAAACCAATATCAGGAATTGCAGAAATATGTGGATTTCATGACCCAAGCAATTTTATAAATTGTTTTAAAAAGCGCGCGGGACAAAGGTCTTCTTAATACAGACGGGATTTTGCATAGATTATAAACACATGAATAATGTTCCCGCAGTTATAAGAATGCAGCCTAAAATTGATTTAACAGTTATTTGTTCCTTCAGGAATATAAATGCCAGAATAAGAGTAATTACAACGCTGAGCTTATCAATTGGAACTACCTTTGACGCATCTCCGAGCTGCAGGGCTTTATAGTAGCAAAGCCACGACGCGCCCGTTGCAATTCCGGACAGAATGAGAAACATCCAACTTTTTCTGCTTATATAGCCTATGCCGCTTTGCGCGCCTGAAAGAAAAACGATTCCCCATGCCAAAGCGAGCACGACAGCTGTACGAATAGCCGTGGCAAGGTTTGAATTTACTCCGTTAATACCGATTTTTGCAAGAATGGAAGTCAGCGCTGCAAAAACTGAAGATAAAACAGCAAATGTCAGCCACATATTTTTTCCTCCTTTAAAGTCTGTTATATTTTTATTATAGACTTTAAAATTAATGATTTCAATAATTATTTTGCTGAATTTTAATTATAAAATAATGCGGAGAGTTGAATTCCAAATTA
>CATJNN010000196.1 GCA_949742185.1 uncultured Clostridia bacterium
CCGGGCGTGGTTTTCCCGGATAATATTGTATGTTCGCATGACATGGGCGAGTGCGTAAGTGGCGCTGATTTAATTGTGTGCGCCGCGCCGAGCCCCGCGACGCGGACGACCGCAAAGTCGCTCGCGCCTTTGGTAGAGAAAGGGCAGTTATTGGTGAACATATCAAAGGGACTTGAAGAAAAGACGCTTCTTCGTTTGTCTCAGGTGTATGCCGAGGAAATTTCGCAGGCGCAAATTGCCGTTATGAGCGGACCGTCGCATGCGGAGGAGGTGAGCCGCGGTTTGCCGACGACAAACGTTGTCGCTTCTGACAGCCATGACGCGGCGAAGCGTATTCAGGATATATTTATGGACAAAACTTTCCGCGTGTATACAGGCGGCGATATGGTTGGAGTGGAGCTTGGCGGCGCGCTGAAAAACGTTATCGCGCTGTGCGCGGGAATAAGCGACGGGCTGGGCTACGGCGACAACACAAAAGCGGCTTTAATGACGCGCGGAATTGCGGAAATCACCCGCCTTGGAGCGGCTATGGGTGCGAAAACGGAAACGTTTTCCGGGCTTTCCGGCATAGGAGATTTAATTGTGACCTGTACAAGTATGCATTCGCGGAACCGCCGCGCGGGTATACTGTTAGGTCAGGGCAAAAATCTTGAGGAAACGCTGAAAGAAGTGCATATGGTAGTTGAGGGCGTGAATACGGCGGCGGCGGCGTATAAACTGTCGCAGAGATACGGAATTTCTATGCCGATAACCGAGGAAGCGTACAGAGTGCTGTTTGAAGGGAAAGACCCGCGTGAGGCTGTAAACGACCTTATGACGCGCGACAGAAAGCACGAAGGTGAATAAGAGGAGTAGTTATGATTGGTTTGCTGAATTTTTCAAATCCGGTTGAAATGATAAGAAATCTTATTATTTTTGTTCCGACTACGCTGCTCGCGCTCACCGTGCATGAGCTTGCGCATGCGTGGGTATCGTCCAGACTGGGCGACCCTACGCCGAGAATGGAGGGGCGGCTTACGCTGAATCCGCTGGCGCATTTGGATTTGGTGGGCACGATAATGATGATTATAACAGGCTTTGGCTGGGCGAAGCCTGTGGGAATAAACCCCGCGTATTATAAAAACAGGAAAACGGGAACCGCGCTTGTCGCGGCGGCGGGACCGCTGTCAAACCTTGTGATGGCGTTTATCGCTGTATTGATAATGAATATCTGTTTGATTTTGGGCTATGGGGGCGTTATAGGTAACACTGTTGTTTCTGCGATAGGCACGTTTTGTAATGCATTTGCGCTTCGAAATATAGTTTTTGCGGTGTTTAATATTATCCCGCTGCCGCCTTTGGACGGCTGGAACGTTGTTTCGATGTTTATTCCGGACAGGATATGCTACAGGGTTATGCAGTATCAGCGTTATTGTATGCTTGGCATAATGGCGCTGTCGCTTACAGGTATTCTCGGTAAAATATTATATTTTGCCTATAATGCCGTTTATCAGATTTTAGCGACGGGGTCGGGATATTTATTATTAGCGGTATACAGGCTGATTACTCATTTTATGGGATAAAGCCGTATAAGGAACGGATAATATGGAAAAAATTTTATATAAGCTTGAAAAATTTGAAGGACCTTTAGACCTTTTGCTGCACCTTATACAGAAAAATAAGGTGAGCATATACGATATACCCATTGTTGAAATAACAAATCAATATTTAGACGCAATCCGTGATATTGAGGATATGCAGCTTGAAAACACAAGCGAGTTTCTCGTTATGGCGGCTCAGCTTCTCTATATAAAGTCTAAAATGCTTCTGCCTAAAGAGGACGAGGAGGACGAGGAAGACCCGCGCGAGGATTTGGCAAGACGGCTTGAAGAATACCGCAGATATAAGGAGGCGTCCTCGGAGCTTCGGAAAAAGGAGTTTTCCACGAGGTATTTGTTTTTTCGGGAGGCGGAGAAGATTGATTTTCCGATGCCCGAATATAACTTTGAGCACAGAACCATTGAGCTGATACGGGCGATAGACGATATAAACGACCGCC
>CATJNN010000197.1 GCA_949742185.1 uncultured Clostridia bacterium
AAAGCGGCGCTGCCCGCCTGCGGAATTGAATATTCGCGCGTGGTTGGAAACACAGACGATTTTGCTCTTCCGCGCGATTTATACGAATGGACTTCAACATGTCATCACAGCCACAATCTTATGCAGAATGCCGAACGTTTTGCGGCGCTTGATAAAAAACAATATCTTTATCTTATGTATGTGTGGGGACACAGCTATGAATTTCCGCGGGATAATATATGGGGCTTGATAGAAGAATTTTGCTCGTTTATAGGCGGGCGCGATGACATATGGTATGCGGCGAATATAGAGATTGTAGATTATATGAACGCTGCAAAACAGCTTAAATATACGGTTTGCGGAGATATGGTATATAATCCATCGGCTTCGGATGTGTGGATAAGTGTGGATGGAAAAATATGCGAAATCGGCGGCGGGCAGACTGTGAAAATTTAAGAAGCCGTTGGAAAGGGGCTATGGAACATGAAAGAGGAGGAGCTTTTTGCGCCTGTAAAATCATTGTTTGAAGAGCTTGGTTATTCAGTGAACGCCGAGGTGTGTAATTGTGACGTGACGGCTGTTAAAGGGGATTGTTTGGTTATTGTGGAGCTGAAACGAACTCTTAGCGTGAAGCTGCTTGCGCAGGGTATTAATCGTTTACGCACGGGAGCGGAGGTTTTTGTTGCGGTGCCTAAACCTAAAAATTACGATGCACGTAAATATCGTGATATTTTAAGCGTAATACGAAAGCTGGAGCTGGGGCTGATTTTTGTTACGGTGAACGAGAAATTTTCATTTGCCGAAATTGTGTCCGCACCCGAGCCGTTTAAGGCTACTCCTGCATATAAGGTGAAGAAATCAAAAATCATGGAGGAAATAAACGCCCGTTTTTGCGACACAAATACGGGCGGCGTCACAAAAAAGCGAATTGTCACGTCATATCTTGAGCAGTCTGTGCACATTGCGTGTATTTTAGAGCGTTTCGGAGAGCTGTCTCCGAAGCAGCTTCGGGCATACGGCTCGGACGAAAAGCGCACGGCAAATATTCTCCGTTCTAATTTCTATGGCTGGTTTGTGAAAGTAGATAAGGGAGTGTACAGTCTTAGCGATATTGGGAGGAAATGCTTTAATACATATCCCGAGGTGACCGAATATTACAGAAATATAGTCGGCGGTATATCTTGACATATTAGTTTGGGGAGAGTAAAATATAAGTAAAACTTGATATATATGGAAAAGGAGGAATTTATCATGAATATGGAAATGCTGCATCCTGCCGACCAGCTTGTCATGATTAT
The DNA here is from genome assembly GCA_949742185.1 of uncultured Clostridia bacterium. Classification (GTDB taxonomy): domain Bacteria; phylum Bacillota; class Clostridia; order UBA1381; family UBA1381; genus CATJNN01. The sequence continues at coordinate 1,278 of CATJNN010000197.1, forward strand.
GGAGCGCATTTATGGCTATGGAATGACCACAACCTCAGGCGGAAACCTTTCAATTCTTGACGACAATGGAGATATATGGATTACGCCGGGGAGCATTGACAAGGGTAATCTTACGCGAAACGATATGGTATGTATTAAACCGGACGGTACTATAGTGGGCAATCACAAGCCGTCGAGCGAATATCCGTTTCATCAGAATATCTATAAACAGCGTCCCGACCTCAGAGCCGTGCTTCACGCGCATCCGCCGGCGCTTGTGGCTTTCAGCATAGTCCGTAAAATGCCGAACACAAGCCTTATTCCGAACGTGAAATTTTCGTGCGGAGAGATCGGGCTTGCAAAATATGGTTTGCCCGGAAGCGTTGATTTGGGTGAAAAAATTGCGGCGGAATTTAAAAAGGGATTTAATACTGTAATTCTCGAGAATCATGGCGTTGTCGTTGGTTCATCCTCTTTGTTTGAAGCGTTTAAAGCGTTTGAAACTCTTGACTTCTGCGCGCGTCTTGAAATAGACGCAAATAAAATCGGAACGCCGATTTCTCTGGCAGATGAACAGCTTGACTGGTATAAATCGCGCCAGCATGTAGACATGAATGAATTTGTTGCAAATAAGATTTCCAGCGAAGAAAAGAATGCGCGCAGAGAAATGTGCCAGCTTATAAAACGCGCATATAATCAGCAGCTTTTTACAAGCACACAGGGCACTTTTTCGCGCAGACTGGGCGGCGATTCGTTCATTATAACGCCGTGCGATAAGGACAGAAAATATCTTGAGCCGGAGGATATTGTTAAAATAGAGGGCAGTTACAAGGAGATGGGAAAGATACCGAGCCGTTCAGTCGAGCTGCATAGAGAGATTTATAAAAAGCACCTGCATATTAATTCGATTATTATTGCGCATCCGCCGTGTATCATGGCGTTTGTTGTTACAGACCAGTCGCTTGATTCACGCACAATTCCGGAGAGCTACATCCTTATGCGCAATATTCCGAAACTGGATTTTGGCTCTAACTATCTTAAAGCGGCCGAGACTGCTGATGTATTTGCGGAAAATACGCCGATTGCCATTGTGCAGAACGACTGCGTTATTGTAACAGGGGACAGTCTTTTAAACGCGTTTGACCGACTGGAGGTCGCGGAGTACAGCGCAAGGGCTATAATAGCGTCAAAGGACTTGGGCGAGATGGTTGCGATAAATCAGGAACAGATTGATGAAATAGAAAAAGCTTTTCATCTGAAAAAATAAAAGAGAATTATAATATAAATGTAAAAAATACGACGGCGAATAAAACGTCGCCGTATTTTTTTGTGTCCCTGTTTTTGGATTAATGAGCGCATTGTGATATAGGGACATATAAAATACAAAGAGATTAACAGAAAAATTTAATAAAAGCTTACGTGAAATATTGACATGCACAGAAATAAATGATATAAGTAATTTTGATACAAGCTGTTTGAAAGGAAGGTTTTGATATGAATAATCCGATAATAAAGGGTTTTTATGCAGACCCTGATATTGCGTGTTTTAATGGTAAATACTATATTTATCCTACGACAGACGGCGGCGTGGAATGGAACTCTTCATCGTTTAAGGCATTTTCTTCGTATGATTTAAGAGATTGGACGGAGGAGGGAATAATTCTTGATTTTAAAAATGTTCCATGGACAGGGGGAAAACGTGCATGGGCGCCCGCGATATGCGAATATAAGGGTAAATATTATTTTTATTACAGCGGCAACGGCAATATAGGCGTTGCTATTTCGGACACGCCGACAGGGGAGTTTAGAGATAAAGGCGAGCCCATTGTGGCGGACGGCGATTACAGCGGAACGATGATAGACCCTGATGTTTTTGTGGATGACGACGGTCAGGCATATTTATATTGGGGCAACGGCCATATGTATGCGGCGAGGCTTAACAACGATATGATGAGTTTTGACGGTGTGCCTGTGGATATTACTCCTTCAAATTTCCGAGAGGGGAGCTGCGTATTTAAAAGAAATGGAGTTTATTATTATACGTGGTGCGAGGATGACACGCGTTCTCCGAATTATCATGTGCGTTATGGAGTGGGAAGGTCGCCTATGCAGAAACCTGAGGGTAATACTGTTATTTTGCACCGTGATTTTGCCGAGGACAAAAGCATAAAATGCACGGGGCATCATTCTGTTCTGAATATCCCGAACACTGACGAATGGTATATATGCTATCATCGTTTTAGCGTTGATAATTATGGAGATGTTGAAGATTACAGTACGGAGGCAGGCAATCACCGCGAGCTTTGCATTGATAGGCTGGAGTTTGACAAGGATGGCTGTATAATTCCTGTTAAGGCCGCAAAATAAGTGGCTCAGCGTAAAATACTTTCACTTTAATTAATTGCCCGCGTGTGATTTCACTTGGTTAAACGCTTGGAAACGCACGTGGGAGTAATAATCTCTTATCATTTCTTGCCCTGCTGATGAGAGAGTTTGTTACTGTTTGCGCCGATGCAGGGCGGCGGAATGGAGATTATTATGTCGGTTATAAAAATAAGAACAAAAAAGAAAACTAATGAAATAAGCCCGATTTTGTACGGCGCGTTTTTTGAGGACATCAATTATGGAGGCGACGGCGGATTGTATGCGGAGCTTGTTGCAAATCGTTCGTTTGAGTATTATGACAGAGACGGTGTGATTGACAAAAGCAAAATGTGTTGGGAATCGCTGATTGGTACCAAATTTGAGATTCATACAGAAAAACCGATTAATAACGTTCATACGCATTATGCGTCGGTTTGCGGAAGCGATGGGACGGGAATAAGAAATACAGGATTTTGCGGTGAAGGATTTGCCGCGCGGGAAAATGAAAAGTTTAATTTTTCCTGCTATGCCCGCTCAGATGGTGATATAAAGCTTACGGCGGTAATATCCGACAGAACGCAAAGAGAGCTTGGACATACGGAGTTTGTTTGCGCCAGCCGTGAATGGAGCAAATATGAGTTTGAGATTACAGCGGAGAAAAGCTGTGTAAACGCATATTTATCCGTTGAGCTTACAGAAGGCGGAAGTGTGGATTTAGAGTTTATATCGCTGTTTCCAAAGGAGACGTTTTGCGGCAGGAAAAACGGTATGCGTAAGGATATTGCAGAGATGATAGCGGAAATGAAACCCAAATTTATGCGTTTTCCCGGCGGGTGTATTGTGGAGGGTAGAAGTTTTGATAACATGTATAATTGGAAAGATACAATAGGAGCCGTGGAGGAGCGAAAAACGAACTGGAACCGCTGGCAGCATGAGGACTATCGTAATCTTGGTTATAATTCGGACGATTACTTTCAGTCGTATGGAATAGGATTTTTTGAGTATTTTCAGTTTTGCGAGGATATTGGAGCGAAACCGGTTCCTGTGATAAACTGCGGTATGACGTGCCAGTGGCATGAAGCGAAGCTTGTTGATATGGACAAGCTTGAGCCGTTTGTTCAAGATGCGTTTGATTTAATTGAATTTGCAAATGGCAGAGAGGATAGCAAGTGGGGAAGAAAACGCGCCGAGATGGGGCATACGGCTCCGTTTAAGTTGGAGTATATAGGAATTGGAAACGAGCAGTGGGGAAACGAATATTTTGAGCGATACGAAATTTTTCAAAGGGAAATAACAAAAAAATATCCCTATATACGGCTGATTACAAGCGCGGGATGGAAAGACCGCGGGTGGGAGTTCGAGTTTGCATATGATTGGATGGACAAAAATAAACAAAAAGCATATGCTGTAGACGAGCATTTTTATAAGGAACCGGAATGGTTTTTAAAAAATACGGAAAGATATGATAATTATGATCGTTCGCTTCCTAAGGTGTTTATAGGAGAATGGGCAGCGCATACGGAAGGGGAGATAAAAAGAAATAAAAATAACTGGCATGCGGCTCTTTGCGAAGCGGCGTTTCTTACGGGTGTTGAAAAAAACTCCGACCATGTGGTTATGACTTGTTATGCTCCGCTTTTGGCGAGAGTAAATCATAATCAATGGCAGCCGGATTTAATTTGGTTTGATAATGAAAAGGTATACGGCACGCCGAGCTACTATGTTCAGAAGCTATTTTCGGAATATATAGGAGATTTTGCAGTGGAAACGTATTGTGACGATACTGATTTAAAGGTGACTGCAAGTATGAAAGAGGGAAGCCTGATTTTAAAAGTGGTTAATTTATCTGCTGAGTGCAAGAAAATCGCAGTTGAGATTGATGAGGTGTTTAACGGGCAATGCTGTTTTATGAGCATATCTTCTGAGTTGAATTTGGAAAATACTCTGCAAAAATCGGAGAATATTTGTACGGATATAGAAACATTGGATTGGAACGGCAAGCTTAATTTGAATCCGTATTCAGTTAATGTAGCTGAAGTTTACAAAAATATATAATAAATTTACATGTAATTTAATATTTAGAAAGTTGGAATAAATAATATTATAGTCGGAATATCAAGTAAGTTAAGAACTGATGTCATTTTGATTAGACTGACGGTAGATTATAATAAAAACAATTTGGGGTGCAGAACCCCAAATTGTTTTTATTTGCAGGAATATTTATATATGACTTATTTACAATCGCAGTCCTTTTTTGTACCGCCTGCAAAAAATGTCTTCTCTTGCATTTTCTGCTGCATTATAGATAATGCTTCACCGAAAGCGAACGATACAAGCGACAGATTGCGACTAGATATTCCATTGTATTTCAATATTTCCGTCCGCAATATGAATGACCTTAATCATTGCGTCAACTACCGATTGCTTATCCTCATATGAGGTTTTTTCCCAAGCGTCAACGTGATTTGAAATAGCATCAATATTTTGCTTTGGTTTATAGTTTTCGAGAGAAAGAATTTCAGCCTGTAATTCTTTTCTTTCTCTGTCCAATGCATCTACCTTGTCATTGATGTATTCCATTAAAACAGTATTCGCTCCGACTACCTTTGAAAGAAAATCGTTGATTTCATTTTCTATTTCAGATAATCGGATTTTGTTTTCGTTGATTTTTGGATTGGGCTGATTTTCATTTTTCCCCGAAAGCGTTTTAAATTCCGACAATCTATTTTTAATAGCATTAAATATGTATTCCTCCAGAACGTCAGCATAAATTGTGCCGCCCGTACCCTTGCACTTAGCTTTTTTGGTTGCAAGAGATGTCGCGCATACAAAATATCTGTGCCATTTTGTCTGTGCTTTTACAATAGTTAATCCGTAACCGCATTTACCGCATTTGACCTTACCTGTAAGCCATGAAGTCTTTCCTTTACAGGTTTGAGTAGACTGGCGGTTATTAAGACAGCGTATTCTGCATTTTATCCAATCCTCAGACGATACAATGCCCTCGTGAGGCGCAAGTACAATTTCTTTATCCTTTAAATCAAGCTGCTTGCGTGTTTTTGAAACATTGCCCTGATAGAGATAACAGGCATTGTAGCCTGTAAAATCCGAAACAGGATTTGCTATATCCGCACCCTGACTTTTAAAAAATGCGTAAACCTCCGCGTCTGCCTTAACGTAAATCGGATTTCTCAAAATCGAGCTTATACGCCCGACTGTCCACATACCGCCGCGTAGATTTTCAATTCCGTTTTCATTGAAATATGCGACAATATCGCCGAGCGTATTTTTGCTGTCCGAGTACATTGAATACATAATCCGTATCTGCTCCGCTTCCTCCTCTATCGGGACATATTTTGAGGTCTTAATACCGTCTATAAGCGCGTCTGTTTTATCAAACCCGTACGGAATACGTCCGCCCATATAAAAACCGCGCTTACTGCGTGAATAATACGCGTCAGCGACACGCTTTTGTATCGTTTCGCGTTCAAGCTGTGCAAACACGATACAAATATTAAGCATTGCGCGTCCGATAGGTGTTGAAGTATCAAACTTTTCTGTTGATGAAACAAACTCTACATTGTATTCCTGAAATATGTCCATCATATTTGCAAAGTCAAGAATAGAACGGCTGATACGGTCAAGTTTATAAACAATAACTCTTTTTATTTTTCCGTCCTTAATATCCTTAATCATTTGCTCAAAGGCGGGACGGTTTGTGTTTTTACCGCTGTAACCTTTATCCGAATACGATTTATACGGATTACCCCTTGTTTCGTACTTGCAGTATTCAAGCTGACTTTCAATGGATATGCTGTCCATTTTGTCAACAGATTGTCGTGTATATATAGCGTCAAACATCTTGCACCCTCCTTGTGCAGATGTTATGATATGAGCCGCCCACACTCATATTGTAACGCGCTTTTGTTTTTATAGCAAGGCTATATGGCATATTTCTTGAAAATATTAAATAGTGTTGTTTCTATTTCCGATTTCTCTTTTGTAGCTGTATCAGGGCGGATATTTGTAACCGAAAAATTCATTCTGTCTGTACGTATTGCGTCATAAGTTTTCATAATACAAGACCTCCTTTTGTATATCGTATTACCTACCGCAAGTCCCATATTACTTCCACCACGAAGCCGTAAAATTTCATCAATCATCAAACTGTCGGTTGCTGCCGACATCACAGGTTTTATACCTCTGTTCATTCCTATGAACAGCCACCCAATGCAGTGACGCGTTCAAGGCGGGAGTATCATTATTACATCTGTTCGTCATTGCCTGCGGAGTGCAAATCCGCAGCTACGATAAAAATGTTTGTCGCTCACTTAATATAAGGTCGTCGCGCATTTATTGTAAAGCTCGGAAACAGACTTAATGTATTTGATGATTGGTTATTCAATTTTTTGTTTTATCAATAACGGATTTTAAATCCGTTCATAATAGCGAAAACTAATTTGTTTTCAAGCCGCGCAACTATATCCTCATCAACATAGTAACGCTCATTTCCGTAATCGTCATATATTTTTCTTGTTGCTAAGGTTCGTATGTAGCTTTTGAAATGCGCCAACACATATTCAAGCGCTTTCGTTTCGCCTTTGACTGCGCCCTCTATCACGCATAATGGAATGTCTTTAAGCTGTGCCATTTTTAAAAGTCTCCTTTTCCTAAAATGCTTTGCAACAATTTCAGGGAGCGTTTACGCCTTGCGAAAATAGTTTGTGGTATTGTGTTAAAACGCCGACTTATTTCCACATCGCTCAATCCGGCGAAGTACGAAAGCAGAATAATATTGCGCTTGTCCTCCGGCAGCTTACAAACCGCGTCGGCTAAATCGCTATCCGATACGCTGACTTTAATTCCGCATATTTCAAAAATATGCTTGTCCAAAAAGTATTCGTCATTAGCGCATAACTGAGATGTGTTTTCAAATGTTGATAATTCCGTTTCGTATTTTTGCCTGCGGTTTTGCTCTCTGAATATGTTGCAAACCTCGTTTTTAAGGACACGCGTACAGAATTTACAGAACTGTTTTAAAACTTGCTCGTATATATTCTGATACATAGGGACACCTCCTTTCTTTTTGAAAGTTGATGTCCTGTTTTTGTTCTATATATAATAAACAAATTGCAGGCAGAAATAACAACCGTTTTGATAGCGGAATATTAGATAAAATCATTTATAGAACCTCCTAAAATTTTGTTAGAAAAATCAAGCATATTCGGAGGCGCTCTCTTGAAAAAACAAGGTTCGTTCTTTGTCGATATAAAATTAAAAGTATTTTGAAATATACTGCTGATTAAAGTATAAAAATATAAAAGCGTTATATTATGTGTCATAGAAACACACAATATAACGCTTTTCCTGTTATTTACTGTTAAACTGTCATTTTTCGCATTGATACTTAAAAAGACTGAATTTATTAACTTAATTTTTTTGACAAATTCAGAGTTTTTAAATCATAGTATATTTTTATCCGCATAATATATCCCTTTCCTGTATAATAAGCAAGCCGAATTTATCAAAACAAATTGACAAATTCGGCTTGTTATA
>CATJNN010000198.1 GCA_949742185.1 uncultured Clostridia bacterium
CATTACACATCTCCTATATCAAAAATACAAATTACGACAAAACCAACGATTATAATAAATATTGTTTCACGCTAAAAATTTTGTGATCCGCTATAAACCTTTTTTTCTGAATATTTTATAATTTATCGCGGTAAAACAATACAACAGTAATCCATTAAAAAAATTATACTCAAAATATTTAAACAAAGCAAGCCTTTTTTACGTAAATAAAAAACAATCTTGAAAATTTTTGTCTGTTTACATCAATCACGGTAAAGATTAGTAAAAATATTTCTCAATAACCTCTTTTGCCTTTATAAAACAGCCTCTCCGTGCCTTGTCACATGACAGCTTATATTTACAGCTACAGGAAGTCCTGCAATGTGTGTGGGAAATACTTCAATATTTACGCCGAGAGCGGTAATACGTCCGCCCAGTCCTGCAGGACCTATTCCGAGAGCGTTAATTTTATTAAGAAGCTGATTTTCTAAATCAGCATAAAATCTATCGGAATTGCGTGAGTTAATATCGCGGGTTAAAGCCATTTTGGATAGTTGTGCAGCCTTGTCCATAGTACCGCCAATCCCCACGCCGATGACCATAGGAGGGCAGGGATTAGCTCCGGCACAGCGCACTGTATCAATAATAAATTCAACTACGCCGTTAAGACCATCGGAAGGGTTGAGCATTTTCAGAGCGCTTTTATTTTCACTGCCAAAGCCTTTGGGCGCAAACATTATATCAATTTTATCGCCTTTCACCATCTCGCAATAAATAACTGCAGGTGTGTTATCACCAGTGTTTGTACGTCTCAAAGGGTCGCGAACAACAGACTTTCTTAAATATCCTTCAGTGTACCCCTCGGATACGCCGTGGTTTATAGCTTCGTTAAGCGTTTCGCCTTCAATATGCACTTCCTGTCCCAGTTTCACAAAAAATACAGCCATACCGGTATCCTGGCAAATGGGAATTTCCTGTTCGTCAGCGATTTTAGAGTTTCTGATTAAATCGGAAAGCACATGCTTTGCCACTTCGTTTTTTTCAATTTCTGTTCCCTTTTTTAAGGCTTCCAAAATATCGGCATTTATATGACAATTTGCATCTATACACATTTTTTTTACAGCGTTGGTAATTTCTTCTGATAATATGCTTCGCATCGTTTAACTCCTTCTTAAATTAATACCCATGAACTGAACCATTTTAAAAATGTTTTAACGTATTGGACTGATACGGGCATACCAGATAAAACCGGATAAAACATAGCGAATAGCAATATTACAATGCCTGTATAAACGAACGAAATGTTTTTTAATGACGGATATTTTTTATATAAACATAAAATTGAATATCCAATCATCAATACAATAAATGGCACGCAGGGGAAGTAGTGGTATATAAAGGTAAGGCGCGTTATCGGCATCCACCAGATAAGCTGAGCCATGTAGGCTATTACAAGGAATAAAGCATTTTTATCTTTTTTAAAAGCTGCAAGATATACCATATATATAAAGGCAGCAATTCCAACCCACCAAACAGCAGGATTTCCAAAGGAGCTTATGCCTTCCTTAATTTTTGGAGAAACCGTTCCGGAGAAATACCATATCGGACGCGCCATAATCGGCCACTCGTACCATCTTGAGGAATAGCTGTGAGTTGAATTGAGAACCGTGTGACCATGATAAGTATACATATCTGTCTGATTTTTTATAATGCCTGCAAATCCTGTATTGTTGCACCGCATAAACGGTATATATGCAGCAATATAAATTATAAGAGGAACAGCTATAAAGAAAATCAGGCAGAAAAGGATTGTTTTAATAGTTAACGGAATAAAGCTGTTGATGATATGTTGATGCTTTATTCCGTTTGTTTCGCCTCTCGGATTTGCGCGCGCCGCATAGTATTCGCGTAAACGGCGGTAAAATATGGTTATTAAAAAGATTACGGCAAGTCCGGACGCGGCGTATATGCCAGTCCATTTGCAGGCTATGCCAAGCCCCATAAATAATCCGGAAAGAGCAAGGGGAATGAGCGTTTTTTTGAATGGAGTATCATAAAAGTTCATGGCGTAGTATTTATACATATAATAATACATTAAAATAATAAAGAATGTAACATACACGTCGATAGTTGCAATACGAGTCTGCGCGAAGTGCATAAAGTCAAATGTAAATAACAGACAAGTTACCGCCGACAGCCAGGAATGTTTAAAAATTCTTTTTGAGAATATATAAATAATCGGTATCATGAAAATTCCGAACATTGTTCCTGCAATACGCCAGCCAAACGGATTCATGCCGAACAATTTGATTCCGGCGGCTATAAAGATCTTGCCAAGCGGTGGATGAGTCCATTCATACACGGATATTTTGTGCAGAAATTCGTATCCCGTGCGAGCATGATATATTTCGTCAAAATATGTGCTGTTTCTAAAGGATATGTGTTCGGGAATAAGCGACTGTTCATCAAACAGCGCGCTGCCTGAGACAACGGGAATAATTTGGTTTTCGGCGCCGCGTACAGCAAGTTCCCGCACGGGAATTTCATCCTCCGGTGCAGACAGAGTTATATAGCGGGCTGATTCGTTAATAACCTGAGTATTCCATGCAAATACTGAGCCCGAGCTTACAACAAAGGTGTTGTCAATTATATTTGGATTGTCGCTAAGCCCGATTTCAAGCGTGCAGTTATCATGCAGATGCTTTTCGCCAAGAAAGAAATTGATTTCTGAGATTGTACGGCTTTCACCTAAATCAATCGTGGTACTGCGCCGAGTTATGACTTCGCTTGATTCAGGAGCAGCCATATCTCCAAGGTTATAAAGCGCAATGAAAGAATACGCTGCCATAATGACCGCGATTGCTATGATATCAAAACGTGTTACAGGAGATTTTTTTTCTGAGACGCTTATAGGGTATCTTGTTTTTTTCATATGATTATCCTTTCTTTAGATTTTTTATAGTTTTATTTCTAACGTACATTGTGTATGCGCAAAACAGCATATATGCAAACGTGCAGATAACGACTACAGACATAGCGATGAACCCTGTAGTCCGATAGTATTTTTGTATATCCTTAGCGTATAAAAACAGTACATATCCCATATTAATGAACTGCGTCGCACTGCACAGAGCAAACAGAGAGAGATTATGTATATTTTTTGTGGTAACAAATGCGCAAAGTATCATAACAATACATGGAAACGCATAACGTTCATGCATTTTTGTAGAAAGCGTGAGCGTTGCAAAAAACAGAAAACCGGCAACAAAAAAATATTTTGATTTGTCCTGTGAGCGAAAAAATATTATCGCTGTTGCGGCAACAATAAACGCTATAAAGATATTTCCTGCCGCTGACATTGCGGGAGTAAGCGGTTCCCAGTTGAGGTTAAACGCTCCCCAAAGATTAAATGTGTTCACTGTAGCGTATGGATACGAGGCAAGGGTTTCTGTGTATTGAGATATTACGCTGCTAAGTCCGAACGGAGTCATGGATAAGGCAAGCGCGCAAATTGCGCAAAGCCCAAAACCAAGGTTTTTCCAGAATTTATTCCATGAAAAATTATTCAGAAACACCTGCTCTATGACAGCCCAGATGAGGATTGGCGTCATTATAAGAGCCTGAGGTTTTATAAGAATAGCAAGTGCAAACAAAAAATATGCGGGAATAAGCTTTCCATAATACGCGCACAATATTACGCCTAAAAGGCATAAAGTGAGTACGCTGTCTACCTGTCCCCATAAAGCAGAGTCGGTAAATACCGCGGGATTGAAAAGATACAGCGCTGCGGTTGTGAGCGCTGTTATAAGACTTGCATGTTTGCGGGCAAGGGCAAAAATTAAATATCCTGTTGCCAAATCGCATAATATGGCTGGCATTTTCAGTATAAGGACTGTTGCTGTATCAAGAGAACCGAGCGAAAATACACGTTTTATAAAACCTATTATATAAAGTATGTACATATATCCCGGAGGATAATCAGTGAAAGCATCAAGCTTGTAAAATTTTGAGAAGCCATGCTTATATACCATATCTGCCCATGAGGA
>CATJNN010000199.1 GCA_949742185.1 uncultured Clostridia bacterium
AAATATGATTAAAAAACACGCGGGAACCGCCGTATCACCGCGCTGGGCAGCAATACAGCTTCTTACCGGAAATACAAACACAATAAAAAAAATTAATGAACACTTCAAAAAAAATTTGCCTGAAGACCCAAATATCAAGCTCGCTCTTGAATATGCACAGGATAATTTAAAAGACTATAATAGCGGCAGACTAAAAGATACTATTGTGTCGAATCTTGTTATTACCGCTGAGGGAATCTGCACAGAATGCGTACAGACAAGTGAAAGCGCGGCAATAAAACGCGAACGTCGTATAGACCGCTTCCTTACAGGAAAAATCACCGGCATTCCCGTTATGATATTTTTGCTATGCGTTGTATTTTGGCTGACTATAGTAGGCTCCAACTATCCGTCTCAATGGCTCTCGGCTCTGCTTCTGGGATTTCAGGATAAGCTCACAGAGCTGTTTGCATATATGCACGCGCCCGAATGGCTGCATGGCATGCTTGTTCTTGGAATGTACCGCGTACTTGCATGGGTTGTGTCCGTTATGCTGCCGCCTATGGCAATCTTCTTCCCGCTGTTTACTTTACTCGAAGATTTGGGATATCTTCCTCGCATAGCGTTCAATTTAGATTACTACTTTAAAAAATGCCGCGCCTGCGGAAAACAATGCCTCACTATGTGCCTTGGTTTTGGTTGTAATGCGGCGGGAGTTACCGGTGCACGAATAATAGACTCGCCCCGCGAGAGACTTATTGCAATTATAACTAACTCCTTTGTCCCCTGCAACGGCAGATTTCCAACACTGATTTCAATTATAACAATGTTCCTTATCGGGCAGATGGGCGGCGTATTCGACTCAGTATTTGCCACTCTTATTCTTGCTTGTCTCATTGTGTTTGCTGTGTTGCTGACCTTTGCAGTCTCGCGCTGGCTTTCATCAACGCTTCTAAAAGGCGAACCCTCCTCATTTACTCTGGAACTTCCGCCATATCGCCGTCCGCAGATAGGGCGCGTAATTGTACGGTCTGTTTTCGACAGAACGCTTTTTGTACTGAAACGGGCGATTGCCGTTGCGGCTCCGGCGGGCGTTGTTATATGGCTGTTTGCCAATATACATATAAGCGGTTCTTCATTGCTATCAATCACAAGCAATTTTCTTGACCCGTTTGCTCAGCTTTTCGGTCTTGACGGAGTTATACTTATGGCGTTTATACTTGGATTCCCCGCAAATGAGATTGTTATGCCTATAGCAATTATGGCATACATGGCTGGAGGCACACTCACCGAATTCGATGATTTATTCGCCTTGCGCGGACTTCTTGTTTCAAACGGCTGGACATGGGTAACCGCTGTGTGTACTATGCTTTTCTGTCTTGTACACTGGCCCTGCTCCACAACATGTCTAACCATAAAAAAGGAAACAGGGAGCTGGAAATGGACATTAGTATCAATGCTTATTCCAACAGTCATAGGTCTTGCACTATGCTTTATTTTCCACTCTGCCGTCACACTTTTAGGCGTTGCTTAAAACACAGAATATATCTTATATTCATACGAATATATTTTTAGTTATAAACATAACATAAATCATACCATATAACATTAATTCCTTTCAATATAAAATATATTTAAAGGAGGTAGAGACATGAGTGAGAAACTGATTATCAGAAAATATCCGCGCGGCGAAGACGGGTACCGCACTTTTTCTGTGCGCCTTCCCCAATCTACCGTTGATGCTCTTGACAAACTTGCACAGCAAAGCGGACGCACGCGTAATGCTTTAATCGGCGAAATTCTTGATTTCGGAATTAACAACTGTGAAATTGAAAGCGATTAAAACGATGCAAGGCAAAAGCCTTGCATCGTTTTTTGTTTTTCTAAAAATACAATATAAATTTTTATACAATCCTGTTCCTTTTCCCTCCGCGTAAAAAATCATCAATATTCTTCTCAATTTCTTTCATACATCGTACACGCGATTCATAAGCGCCCCATGCCATATGCGGAGTTAAAATTACATTGTCCTTGCCGGCTATTCTCATATACGGACTATCTTCCGGTATTGGTTCAGATGAATAAACGTCAATGCCAAGTCCTCCAATTAAACCATTTTCATATGCCCGAACCGCCGCATCCTCATCCATAACCGCGCCGCGCGATACGTTAATGAGCACCGCATTTTGTTTCATCATATTAATACGCCTTGCATTCAGTATATTATAAGTATCCAAAGTCAAAGGAAGATGTAATGATAAAATGTCCGCATTACTACAAATAGTATCCACATCAGTACACATAAAATGTTCGTCCGGTATACGCTTAAAAACCAGCACCATACAACCTAAAGCTTCGGCAATATGCGCAACTCTTCTTCCTATATTTCCAAGTCCTAAAATCCCCCATGTTTTTCCGCTTATCTCATGATACACCGGATTTAAATGGTTCTGTACTCCGCTTAACGTATATCTGCCTTCGGCAACATATCTATTATAACTACCGATATGCGAATAAAGCGACAACGCCATTGCAGCTGTAATCTGCGCCACGCTGTCTGTCGAATATCCGGTCACATTGCATACGCCTATTCCATGCGCACGGCAATACTCAATATCTATATTGTCATATCCGGTAGCGGTCACGCATATAAGCTTTAATTTTTTTACACCCGCAAGCGCAGCCTCATCCATTTTCACCTTATTTACAATAATAACATCAGCATCAGAAATTCTGGTTTCCACTTCAGCCTGAGACGTTGCGCTATAAACGCTAAGTTCACCAAAATGTTCAAACTGTTCAAAGCTCAAATCATCGCCAAGCGTTTTTACATCCAGCATTACTATATTCATTATTTTGTCTCCATTAATATGCAAAGCTTTTCCCATATCTGAGGATGCTTTTTCTTTAAATTAATCGGCTTCAAAGACGGGGCGGTAAAACCATGCTCGGTAAATCCTGTTGCCGCAAGCTCCATTTCCGGCATTTTATAAATTTCATACTCAAATCTGCACCTTGCCACGCTCATACTTTTCATTTCCGCATACACAATATAATCATCGTCGTATTGCAGTCCTTTTATATATTTAGCGCCAGCCTCGCAAAGCGGAAGCCAAATTCCCGCTTCCTCCATCTGAGAATATGTCATTCCCGATTTTCTGAGCCAATCGGCGCGAGCAACCTCAAAAATCGGAAAATACCGGCTATGATGAACAATTCCCATACGATCCGTTTCTGCATAACGAACAGTCATTTTAGTCTCAGATTTCATATCTTACTCCTCAATATGCGCAACGCCGCCGTATACGCTTCCATGAGCCGCGTCCATAGTGACAAAAGTCCCCGATTTTAATATTTTTGTCGCATTTTCTGCATTCGTAATAACAGGAATATCAAGCGCCATGCCGAGAATTACAGCATCGCTTCCTTTCGCATCTTCCTCGCACACTATTCCGCCTGCCTGCTTCAAAATAGGTACCATTTCATCTGTAGTGGCGTTAAGCACAACAATATCGCCCACCTTAAACTGCGCACGAAGCTCTTCTATTGAACGCACCACACATATATTCCCTGTATAACTCGCGCCTGTCATCCCCTGCCCCTGCACAAGAATATCTCCAATTAAATGAACCTTCATAATATTTGTCGTTCCCGACACTCCAAGCGGCGCTCCCGCCGTAATAACTACTAAATCACCTGTTTGAAGAAGTCCTGTTTTCTGCGCGCACTCTACGGCATGGTCAAACAGCTCGTCCGTGTTTTGACGCGCTTCGCTCATAATAGGAGTAACTCCCCATACCAAATTAAGCTGTCTGCGCACTTTTGCACTAAGCGTGGGCGCAATAATAGGACATGCCGGACGAAATTTTGAAATCATCGCCGCCGTGCCGCCAGCATATGTCAGCGCGACAATAGCCGACGCTTTAAGGTCATGTGCGGTTGTGCAGGTAGCATGACTAAGAGCGTTTGTAATGTCCATTTTATCTGCAAACTCCCACTGCGATAAACGCTTTACATAATCAATGTCACATTCTGTGCGTTCTGCAATCATAGACATTGTTTTAACTGTTTCCACCGGATATTTTCCGACAGCCGTCTCGCCAGACAACATAATCGCGCTGGTGCCGTCGTAAATTGCGTTTGCAACATCTGTAGTCTCGGCGCGCGTAGGCCGCGGATTCCGTATCATAGAATCAAGCATCTGAGTTGCTGTAATAACCCGTTTCCCCGCACGGTATGTCTTTTTTATAAGCATTTTTTGTATGCTCGGCAAATCCTCTAAAGCAATTTCAACACCCATATCGCCACGGGCCACCATAACGCCTGCACTTTCTTTTATAATACCGTCAATATTGCTAACACCCTCGGCATTCTCTATTTTAGCTATAACCTGAATATCTTTGCCACCATTTTTGGCAAGGAGTTGTTTAATTTGCTTTATATCTTCTTCACTGCGCACAAACGAAGCCGCAATAAAATCCACATCTTGTTCAATTCCAAATAAAATGTCGTCAATATCTCTCTGGCTCAAATACGGCATACTCAGCGACACATTCGGCACATTCACTCCCTTTGAATTTGAGAGCGCTCCCCCGTTTTTTATATCACATACTATTCTGTCTTCATCAATATCAATAGCCTCAAGCTCAATCAGCCCATCGTCAATTAAAAGACGGGTTCCTTTCCTAATGTCTTTAGGGAGGTCTTTATATGTTATACTAACTCCTGTTTCATCGCCTTCCACAGCATTTATATATAATGTAAATCTTTCGCCTGTTTTAAGATTGACCTTGCCGTTTTTAAAAGATTTTATACGAATCTCCGGACCCTTTGTATCCAAAAGAATCGCAACCGGCAAATCCAATTCTTCGCGTACTTTTTTTATCATATTCATACGCGCCAGCGCTTCCTCATGCGTTCCATGCGAAAAATTCAACCGCGCAACATCCATTCCTGCGCGCATAAGCGCGCGCATAGTGTCTTCATTATCCGTCGCCGGTCCCATTGTACATACAATTTTTGTTTTTCTCATTATTGAAATCTCCTCTGTATCTTTTATATCATTTACGATTATATCACAATATTTTTAATATATCCACCCTTATTTTGGTAAATATCCGACTTTTTATTCTCATATAAAAAAGAACACTGCAACGCAGTGTTCTTTTTTGAAATATATTAGTCTCTCACACTTGGAACAAACTCAGGTTCAGTAATTTCAAGCGTCTTTTCAGCCTGATTATCAGCATAATCAAGATAATTCGTTATTGTTGTCGTCTTATCGTTCACTGGAATATTTTCAAATGTTTCTCCCTTTGAAGAAGCCGTTCCAGCTGCTTTAGCGTCAGCAATCGCATTCGCCACCATCTGCGCCACTCTTTTTGCTCCAATATAAGACATATGCTGAGCGTCTTCCTGAGCATCGCTCGCACTATCCCAAAGGAAATAATTACGTTTAACCCATGTCTGACCTAATGTTCCCCATTCTTTTCCCGAAATATCCGCAAGATCAATAAATAACGTTCCCTTTTCTTTCGCCACTTCTCTTACAACATCAAAGTATGTTCCATGTCCGCTTCCTGTAGAAACTCCATGCTCATCAGGCGTACCTGTTCCATATTGAGAAATACAAATCTCAGGAGTCTGTAATACCGGAATAACTCCCTTTGCTCTCGCTTCATCTACCATTTTAACCAAAGCCGCCTTCATAACAGCCGTATCCGGAGTTCTGGTTCTGTCATTAATACCAAACTGTATAATCAAATAGTCTCCTGCTTCAGCGTTATCTATAACAGATGGGAATGTATTTTTACTCCACTGATCTGCCCAATCTCCCGAATATGCGAAATTGTCAACAATTACATCATCACTGACATAATTGGTAAGTAATTGTCCCCATCCTGTTCTTCTTGTTCCAGCCGCCCAATCATCTTTTGACGACGGAAGCGGATAATAATTACATACTGTTGAATCACCGGCGATCCATATATGTGTTTTTCTTTGTATATCATCAGATATCTTTCTAAATTCAATACCTGAAATCGCCGTTGTTCTTCCATTCATAGAAATTTCAGCAATTCCATCTGTAACAACAACATCACGCTTTGTCATTACACCAGGTTCTGTAACTAATTCTTGTCTGCCTGTTTTATCATCCATAAAGTCCATATATGTAATAATCTTTGAACCATTCATAATAATATCGGCTCTTGCCGTATCCGCTTTATAAACAGTCACATCATATCTGCCATTAGGAATACTTACCTTAAATGTTTTATCTGCTAGTGTAACGCCAGTTGACTGAACGCCTGTTCCACCAGCAGTGGCAACATTCACATCAGCAGTC
The DNA here is from genome assembly GCA_949742185.1 of uncultured Clostridia bacterium. Lineage (GTDB taxonomy): Bacteria > Bacillota > Clostridia > UBA1381 > UBA1381 > CATJNN01. Next base: position 6,326 of record CATJNN010000199.1, read on the forward strand.
ATACCATAACCTATACTGCTGTCATAAATATCACCTACACTAACTCCTGTATATCCAATCTCACTGCCGCCAAGATCAAATTTATAAACCGGAGAAATTTCAACTTTAGTCACACCTGTTGTGTTCCCAATGTCTACTGTATTTCCCGCTGCCATAGCAACTTCGCTTGTTACGCCGCTTGCTGTTTTCTTTGTAACTGTATATTCTTCGGAACCATAATTTATCAAACCAGACACATCAATCTCTGACGTAATACCATCATCAGTTAATATTAGTGTATATTTATCTACTCTCACAGGATATTCGAAATCCTGTCCGGCAATCGTCGCTATAACTGTTATAGAGCCGGTATTAAACGCTGACAATAATCCTGTGCTGCTATCAATTACAGCAACAACGCCTGTAGTATCCGCCTCAGCAACCTTCGGCGCGCCATATGGAACCATTCCGGCAAGTGAATTCCAAAGCATAACTTTTGCTCCATGCGGCGCTTCAATTATATTCTCGCCCGCAGTAATCTGCATCGGTTCAGCAGTCACACCCGCAAGAGTTCCATCGCTGTTATACATAGCTTTAACTACGACCGCCGAATTATCACTATCTACATCAAATGTTACTGATGCTTCAGGCGCGTCGACTCCATCTATTGACCATACAGGTTTCACATATTTTGATATATCTTCACCGAACTGATCAATTACATTTGACACTGTATATTTGCTGGGCGATGTGTTTCCCATATCAATCGTCTCTGCGCCTTTCACATCAGCGCTTGTTATCTGAACCGATTCAATATTAACATCTATAGATGCAGTTTTTGGTTTTTCTGCTGTGCTGGCGCTGCTAGTCACTGTAATTGAACCGCCCGACGTTACAGTGTCCGGAACTGACAGTATGGCTGTCATCGTATCCTTTGAAGGAGTAAGCGTTGCGCCATCAATATCTGTTGTCCATGTGAAAGTCTCGTTGTCTTCCAGTATCATAACGTCCGCCGCATATTCCTTTGTGCGCGTAACGCCCTGTATTGACGATATTTCTTTTGCTCCGCTCACGCCCATTCCTGTAACGTCAATATCTTTGACAATAATATTTCTAACAGCCACATACCTGTCTGTGCCGCCGCCGCAGTCGCCAACTTTGAGTTTTATTTTCGCCAAATCAGAAACAGTCAGCGCACCTAAATCCGTTTCACTATCACCTATTGTTAAAATAGCTTTTGTAACACCCTGCGCATTAGTTCTAAATAAAATTTTTACAGTCTGCCATTGATTAACATCCGGAATAGCTCCCCAGACCGTACCAAGTTTTGAATCTTTTGAACTCCATTCTGTATTTGTTCCCATGTCTAAATTAACATAATCAAAACTCGCAATTTGAGTATCCTTTGAATCCGTCAATATTACGCTTCTTTGGAATGTGTATACTTTTGTATTCATAGACGTTTCAAAAGAAAGCTCCTGAGCTGTACCTGCAGCAAAGGTTACAGGATCAATAAAGGTTATTACATTTTCCTGATTTTTAGTCGAACCCGTAGTTATATAGTCTCCGCCGCCAACAGTGTGAATTTCAGCCTCTCCGTAGCTCGAAGCCCCTTCCCCTGGTTCATAAAACAAATAATCCGAAACGGCAAGTTTAGCGCTTACTTCCTTTGACGAATTATTTTTTTCAACATTTGCTTTAACTGTAAATTCTGTAACATGATTTTCACCTGCGTTAAACCCTTTTGCAACAGTTACAATACCTTTTGCAATATTAACTTTTTCATTATACGGCTCAATAGACCATGTAACAGTCGGGTCGGTTATCATCACGCCTTTTTGGTCTACCGCTTCAACGCTAAAAGCAGCGCTGCTAACGCTATCTTTCGTACGAGGCGCCGTCATAGCATTCTGCCCGCCAAATAAAGTTACTTGATCCGGCGTAGGTGTGTATGACTGTTTACTATATGTAACGTTTTCAGTAACATCCGCGTCCGCTACATTTACAGTACCTGTCGCAGGATCCGACGCTCCCTCTGTCGCTTCATAACCTGCTTTTTCAACAATATAATTATATGAACCGTTTGCAAGTTTAGTTTCAATCTGCCCGTTTGCGCCTGTCTTATACTCAACGCCGTTCAGCGTTACTTTAGCATCGTTAACCGCCGTACCGCTGCTGTCTTTAACGCTTATAACAACCTTATGATACTCATTTTCCACGGAATAAGCCGCAAAATTATCTATTCTAACATTTACTGTTAAAGTAGAGCCTGAAGCCCGAACACCATTTATAAATAGCCCTGCCACATCAGACGATGCAGAATCAACAAATGGCATATCATTAAATTCTGCCGCTGAAGAAACCGCTCCGTTTGGCGTGAGCTTAACGTTAATTATCCGGTGCGTTTCAAAATCAAGCGTTGCAGAAACCTTATACCAGCCGCTTTTTAGCTCAGTTTCATTTCCGTTAACGGATATATTGCTGTTGGTCGGTTCTGACAAACTTAAAATTTGTTTATTTGAACTGTCGACAATTATTGTCTCTGCTCTGCATGCCCCCACTGTTGTTGCAGAAAACCAATCAAATTCTACACGCACAGGATTATTTCCCGAAGCTGTCACAACTGACGGAAGCTTGATAGTTCCGCTTCTTCCGCCGCTGCCGCTTACATTCGCATACAATACTTTGCTGCCCAACAAATCGTCCTGCACGGCTGTAATCTTAAGCTGATTTTGGGCGCTTGACCATACGTCGTCTAAAGAAGCTTCTTCAAACGTATATGTTGTGCCAATCTGCGTTTCCGATGCGCTCGCCGGAATTACCATCCCTGCAAACACTGACGCAGTCATTGCCAGTGACAGCAACAGGGATAAAAATTTTTTTGTTTTTTTCATCTTTTATCTCCCTCTCTCTCATATTTATTCAAGCCTATCGCCCAAATATAATATTTCATTCTGACTACAATTATATATTAATGTTAACTAGTTTACAATAAAAAAAACAGTGAAAACTTATCTGCTTTTTAAACAAATTAACCAAATTTATTGCGTTTTTTCTCTCATTTAAAAGCATTGACATTTCTCTTTCTTTGCGATAAAGTTATATAAAAAATTGGAGGTATATTAATTATGAAAAAAATGCTTGGTGTTTTTATACTTATTACCGCTCTTGCGCTTGCGTCGTTTGCTCATGCCGCACGGGAACACAACGCGCTTTTAGGACATTTATCATATGAATTTACGCCCGACGGTCAAACAAATTTTTCGGAAAGTATTGAACCCGGCTTTTATCGAATTACCGCTTTTGGCACGCCGTCTTCTGTAATAAGCGGAGAGAAACCGCTTATTACAGAAATACATAGCTGGGAACATTATTGCAGTGCAGATAAAAACGGTGAAATCTCATTTGAAATTGACGCGTCATGCGGAAAAATTAATTTAGAATTGTCCGAAGACATAACTAAAATTGAGGCGTCGCCAATCCTTAGATTTGACTTCGGAGCTTTTCCATCAAAAGATTACATATCGGTAAATGCAAACGAAAAATATTCTTCGGATAAAGGCTATGGTTTCGCTTCATCGTCCGACGTAAAAAATGTGAAAGCCTCAGGCGAAGGCGCTCTTTCCGACGCCGTGGAATTCACGCGCTTCGGAACAGCCTCTGATAACACCTTTAACGTTGATTTACCAAACGGACTATATAAAATAAAAGTCACTTCCGGCGACATACAGCGTATGAGCGTTGCATGCGAGGGCTATTATGCGATTATGAACATGACCGGCAACGAATGCGAAGCTGAAATCGTACTCCCCGTAACCGATGGTCAGCTTAACATACTTGCCACTGAAGGCAAGGTTGACACCAAATTCAGCATCAGCGAGCTTGAAATTAGTAAAATCTCCGACAATGCCAAAAAGAAAACCGCCATATTTGTCGGCGGCGACTCAACCGTTTCAACCTACTACCCAACTGCTCCGCAGGATATAACTTCCCAAACCCAAGCTGGCTGGGGGCAAATGATACAGAATTATGTGACAGACGACTACTATGTAATAAATTATGCAACTGGCGGTCAGTTCGCGAAAGGGTTTCTTACAAGCGGACAATTTGAAGCTGTAGAGCATTATATGCAGGCGGGAGATATTTTTGTTGTCGCTTTCGGTATAAACGACCAGAATTATTCCAATGAAGAAGAATTTAAAGAGAGTATGCGCGAGATGGTGCGCCGCGTCAAAGCAAAGGGCGGCGTCCCCGTGGTTGTGACCGCACAGGGTCGTCTTACTGACTTCGACCTAAACGACGGCAAATTATATTACAAGCCCGACCGTTGGTTTAAAACAGCAACTATAGATATGACTAACGAGGAAAATGCGGCATATATAGATTTGCATAATATAACGTCCGCATATTTCACGCGTCTCGGCAAAGAATTGACCACAAAGCTTTACTGGATAAAATGGGACGGTAATCAGGACACGCTTCATATAAATTTTTGGGGAGCCAGAGAATGCGCGCGCCTCCTCGTTGAAGAAATGGTAAATAAGCGAATACTTTCCGAGGCAAAAACACCGTCATACGGCTACAGCGACGATATAAGCTGGAAAATATACCGCGACGATGATGATAATTTAATCATATACAATACGCTTACAAACGACGAATGGGAGGCTCCCGCCCGAAAAATCAACGTTATACGAACACTTTATGACAAAAACAATATACTTGCAGGAGTTGACAAAGAAACCGTTTCCGTTAATAGCTCTGCCGTTATACAAAAAAAATATCCCGATATGACTGAAAACATTTATTTCTATACGGACGGCAAATTAATCTCATCTGTAGGCGAGGAATCTGTCAACTATGCGGCTCCGATAAATACGGCGCATAATTTGTACGATAATTACACCGCTCCCAAAGCGAATTAAGGAGAATAACATGCAAATTAAAAAAATAGACTGGCGAAATCTGCTTTTTTTGTTTTTCGGCATTATTGCCGTTTATATTGTGGTATGGTCGTTTACCGGAACATGGCCTTGGACGGCTAATCCATATAACTCGTATTCACTTCAGGCTTCGCGCTGGCTTTCGGGGCATCTCGACCTTGGCAAAAATTATAGCCATCTTGAAATAGCCGAATACAACGGCAGATTCTTTATAAGCTTCCCGCCTTTCCCATCGTTTGTGATGCTGCCGTTTGCTCTTTTTTGCGGCGCGTCGACTCCCGACGGCTGGATTGCGCTTGCCGTAAGTCTAATCGGCGCGGCGTATGTAATGAAGCTGTTTACGCATTTCGGAAGTAATGGAGAAAAAGCAGTTTTCTGGACGCTATTTACATACTCTGCCTCAAATATGATTTTTATATGTATTAACGGTTGGGTGTGGTTTATTGCGCAGAACATGTGCTTCACACTGACCGTTATGGCATTTTATTATGCCGTCCAAAACAAAGGAGGATTATCTCTCGCTTTTTGGGCATGCGCTGTCGGATGCCGACCATTTCAGGCAATTTATATAGTCGTTATAGCATATCTTCTTTGGCAAAATATTAAAGCCAATCAAAAAGACACATCTGTATGGCACGCTGTTTTACAAAAATGGCGCTGGTTTATCGCGCCTTGCGTTATAGCTATCATATATATGACGCTTAATTTTGCAAGGTTCGGGTCTGTATTTGAATTCGGGCATAACCATCTCCCAGAATTTCAAAGCGCACGGTTAGGACAGTTTAATCTCGCATATATAAAGGAAAATCTTCCAAAGCTGTTCGCTCTGCCCCCAATTAAAAACGGCGTCGTACAGTTCCCGAAATTCAACGGATTCGCTTTCTTTATTGTCAGCCCGATTTTCATTTCATACGCCATATTGCTGACAAAAGCTGTAGTAAAAAAAGAAATAAATAAAATACATCTTGCAATTCCGGTTTTGATAGGCATGCATTTTCTTTTTCTTACCGCTCACAAGACCATGGGCGGTTATCATTTCGGCAACCGCTATACGCTAGACGCTCTCCCTGCGCTTTTGCTCTCGCTTGCGGCAATAGCTCCATATTCAAAAGAAAAATACCACACTCCCCTGTTTATTCTGGGAATCGCTCTCAATATAGCGGGAACAATCGCCGTATATAACAACTGGATATAATCAAGGAGAAAATATGAAAACAAAAGAATTTCTGAACGGGCTCCGAGCAGGACTTCCAATCGCGCTCGGATATATACCTGTATCATTTTCGTTCGGCATGATATGCACACAATCCTGCATACCGCTTTGGGCGGCTCTTGCCATTTCAATGACAAACCTCACATCCGCAGGACAGTTTGCGGGAATACATTTAATAGCCGTAAACGCTCCGCTAACAGAAATAGCTGTTGTATCGCTTGTGATAAATCTTCGGTATATGCTTATGTCTCTCGCGCTTTCTCAAAAGCTTGAGCGCATGCCCCTCATAAAACGCATGCTTATCTCTTTCGGCATTACCGACGAAATCTTTTCCGTCGCCTCAACGCGCATAGGACGCGTAGGCTTTTGGTATATGCTTGGGCTCATTTTAACCCCATATATAGGCTGGTCGGCGGGAACGCTTCTCGGCTCCGCCGCAGGCGGCATATTGCCCGGAGCGGTTGTATCGTGCATGGGAATCGCGCTTTACGCAATGTTTCTGGCAATATTTATTCCCGCTTCAAAAAAACAAAAATCAATACTTGCAGTCGTTATCTTCGCAGCTGCGGTTAGCTGTATACTGAAATATACTCCCATACTCTCGTCTATATCTGCCGGTTGGGCGACTATAATTGCAACAATTACGGCATCGGCATTCGGAGCATGCGTATTCCCGCACAGAGAGGAGAAAAAATAATGTATTTAACACTGTCGATAATTTTAATGGCGGCGGTCACTTATCTTATTCGCGCCCTTCCGCTTTGTTTATTTAATAAGCAAATCCGTTCGCCATGGATAAAATCGTTTTTACACTATATGCCATACGCCGTCCTGGCGTCCATGACAATTCCCGCAATCTTCTACAGTACTTCCGATATACGCTCTGCAATATGCGGTCTTATAGCCGGAAGCGTGCTTGCTTTTTTCAACCGCGGACTTATGCTTACAGCGGCAGGAGCTGTAGCGGCAGTTTATATTGCTGAATTATTTTTATAGGTACTTAACGCTTCTATTGAAAAACTTAAAATATATTTTTACCGCAAATATTTGTCTACCGTCAAATAAATCCAAAAAATAATTTGACAACCTATATCTTTTGTGTTATAATTCGATTTGTACGAAAGATATGAGTGTGCCTAAGGAGGGCAGTGTGCATGGATGAACCGGTTAAGAAATTAAGTCTGTGCGAATTGTCGGACGAAGAGGTTGCCGTTCTTGCTCGCGATGGCGACAGTGCGGCGGTTGAGGAAATTTTCTCAAGATATCATTCACTCGTTTCCTATAAGATAAAGCCATACTTCCTTGCCGGAGCGGAACGCGACGACATTATTCAGGAAGGTATGATTGGTCTTTATCAGGCAATATGTAATTACCGTTCGGAATATACCGCTTCTTTCAAAACGTTTGCGGGTATATGTATCTCGAGAAAAATCCTTTCAGCTGTTAAATCAGCGGCACGGCAAAAGCATATTCCGTTAAATTCGTATGTATCACTAAGCGCATCTGCAGGCGACGATTCAGAGGATGAGTTTTTCTTCCGCGAAGAAGCGAACCCTGAAAATATCGTTATAAGCAGAGAATCGCTTGACAAAATGGAGCGAAGCATAAGCGGCGCTCTCAGCAAATTGGAACTTCAGGTCTTGGTTTATTATCTCGCAGGTCATTCATATCAGGAAATTTCCGAATTGATTGATAAGGATATAAAATCGGTGGATAATGCTGTTCAGCGTATGAAGAAAAAGCTTGAGGCAGTATTAAAGCAAACAGAGTAGAGGTTGCAAGGCGTTGGCATATCCGCCAGATAGCTTAAGTAAAGCGATACTAAGTATGTTATCGGTGCAAATCCGATTCGGCGGAAGAACTATATTATTTTTTATCAATTCAAAGTGAGGGAATTATCATGTACGAAGACAAGAAATTAGTATGCAGAGACTGCGGCGAAGAATTTATCTTTACTGCCGGCGAGCAGGAATTCTACGCTGAAAAAGGCTTTCAGAACGAGCCTACACGCTGCAAGGACTGCCGCACTGCCAGAAAGAACAGCATGAAGCAGTCAAGAGAAATGTATGAAATCGTTTGCGCAGACTGCGGCAAAGTGGACAAGGTTCCGTTTATGCCGAGAAATGACAGACCAGTATATTGCAGCGATTGTTTTGAAAACCATAAATAATCCCTGACTTTTCGGATTATAAATGCACGAGACAGCTTTTCATTATTATGAAAGGCTTCCATACAAAACAAAAAAATCGGAGCATTAAGCCCCGATTTTTTTGCTGTAATTTCACATCACAGTTAACAAAAACAAATCGGGATATTTAATCCCGATTTGTTTTTGTTGTTTACTTTGTGAGCACAGTCCACAGTCACCAGAAAACAGCACGATAGAAAGATATTACACTGTTTCTGTGTTATTATAAATTATATTATTCTGTTCTCTGACGTTTTTGTATGCGCTTCCAGTTTATAAACGCGTAGATATCATTAACAAAAAACACTGCAAAACATGTTACAACCGATAAATAAGATATATCAATTATTGATGCAAGTATCCATAAAATAATCAGCACACAATCATTAGCGGCATAAGCAAGCGCAAATAATGGATTGCGTTTATACGTTAAATAAACTGCAAGAAAACTTGTGACCACAGATATAGTACTCGGCAGCAAATTTGCCGTATGAAATTTTTTAAGCACAAAATAAAAAATCAGCGTCACAATTCCTGACATTAATATCATAAATACCGTATCATCCCTCTTAATCTCATATATTTTCACCTCTGCTATATTCCCGTTATGAGAATTTTTTATCCACGACACAAACGCAAAAACCGACATTGGCGCAGTCATGCCCAAATACGTTATCATTTCTCCATAATACGCAAACCAAAAAGAAATTGTGCCGTATAAAATGCTGAATATTATTATTAAAAATGGTCCCAACGGATTTCCTTTGGCATTAAAAAGTAACGACGTTACGCCTATTAAAGATGCGGCAAACGTCAGAAAGTTTTCTTTGTCAAAAACAAAAAACGAAACTGCAATTAACGTTACAGACACAAACCATAATGCTATTTCAACTTTTGTGAAATAACTTATAAGTTTTCTAAACATACAAGCAAAACTCCCTTCATTTTTAAAAAATCAAAAAAGCATCCATCGATACATCTTCTATGGCTTAACGATGTATCAATGCATGCTTCACACATTGTCTACCCAGCGGCAGTATTTTTATTTTTTATTTTTACTCTTTGCGCGCAAATCAGTTTTTAATATACGCTTTCTCATACGAAGATAGTTTGGCGTAACCTCCAAAAGCTCGTCGTCGGCTATAAATTCAAGGCACTGCTCCAAACTCATCTGCCTCGGCGGCACAAGCCGCAACGCCTCGTCCGCACTTGATGAACGCGTATTTGTAACGTGTTTTTTCTTACACACATTAACCACAATGTCCTCCGCCCGCGCATTTTCACCAATAATCATACCCTCGTACACCTTAACGTTCGGTCCGATAAACAGCGTGCCGCGCTCCTGCGCATTATAAAGACCGTAGGTTATGCTCTCTCCGTCCTCCCACGCAATCAGCGCGCCGCGTGAGCGTCCCTGCATCTCACCTTTATACGGCTCATATTTTTCAAGAATACTATTTATAACGCCTGTTCCTTTTGTCGCTGTCAGCATTTCGTTTCTATAGCCAATCAATCCGCGCGACGGAATTAAAAATTCCAGTCTTGTATAATTTTGCGTTGTAGGATGCATATCAGTCATTTCACCCTTGCGCTGAATAATGCTGTCCATAATCGTTCCGGTATATTCATCCGGCACGTCCACGGTCAGCCGCTCTACCGGCTCGCACTGCTGCCCGTCTATTTCTTTATAAATAACAACCGGATTAGATACCTGAAACTCATATCCTTCCCGCCGCATATTTTCTATAAGCACCGACAAATGCAGTTCGCCGCGTCCGGACACTATAAAAGCTTCTGTCGTATCAGTCTCCTCAACGCGCAAAGCAATGTTTGAATCCAATTCGCGGAAAAGTCTGTCACGCAGATGCCGCGACGTAACAAACTTACCGTCTTTACCGGCAAACGGACTATCGTTAACGCTGAACGTCATGGAAAGAACAGGCTCGTCTATTTTAACAAACGGCAATGGTTCAGGAGCATCAGCCGCGCATATTGTCTCGCCTATATTAATATCGGGAATTCCCGAAAGCGCGGCGACGTCTCCCGCTCCTGCTTCATCCACGGTCTGCTTGCTAAGCCCCTCATATGTGAAAATCTTTGTAACCTTTGCATGCGCTGTTTTTCCATTCTGTCTGCATATCGACACCGGCATACCCACACTCACGCTTCCCCGCTCAATTTTTCCTACCGCAATACGCCCTGTGTAATCGTCGTAGTCAATATTAGACACGAGCATTTGAAATGAACCTTCGCCATCACATTTCGGACAAGGGATTTCGCGCACAATCAAATCAAAAAGTTCTTTTAAATCCTTATTCGGCTGTTCAGGATTATACTCCGCAGTCGCCCAGCCATCACGACCAGACGCGTATATAACGGGCGTGTCAAGCTGCTCGTCCGTCGCCCCTAAATCAATGAAAAGCTCTAAAACCTCGTCCACTACCTCGTACGGTCTAGCATTCGGGCGGTCAACCTTATTCACAACAATTATTGGCTTTAAATCAAGCGCAAGAGCCTTTGAAAGCACAAATCTCGTCTGAGGCATACATCCCTCAAACGCGTCTACAAGAAGCAAAACGCCGTCTACCATTTCAAGTCCGCGCTCAACCTCCCCGCCAAAATCGGCGTGCCCCGGAGTATCAATAATATTAATTTTCACACCGTTGTGATACAGCGACGTATTCTTCGCCAAAATTGTTATGCCGCGCTCTTTCTCCAAATCGTTGGAATCCATAACACGCTCGTCCACCTGCTCGTTCTCGCGAAAAGTCCCGCTCTGACGAAGCATAGCGTCAACAAGAGTAGTTTTCCCATGGTCAACATGCGCAATAATCGCTATATTTCTTATATCTTCAGATTTAACCAAGTCTAAATCCACCTTTCCCTCAGCTCTTCAAGCCGCTTTACAATTAAACATCCTATTTCTCTTTACATCCACAATTTTTTATTTTACCATAAGTTATATCACAATACAAGTTTTTTTGCAAAAAAACAGATAAGGAATTTGCCCTATTTTTACTTCCCCATGTTCTAAATTACTGTGATTATGACGAATTACGGCTTTTTCAACCTGCATATATTGACAAACCTCAAGTGTAACAATATAATAGTCACTGTGGATATTTGACAAAATCTTATTTTCGCGCTTGCAAGGTATATATATATATGATAAAATAAAAAAAGTTTACCGAGAGGAGAATAATATGAATAAGTTGGTAAAAACAATCTCCAAACGTCCCATTGACTTTATATTTTCATTGTTTTGCGGACTTGCATATTTTTTTATTGCCTTTGATTTCGTGAAAACCTTCACAAAAAACGGCGGTACAATGCTGGCGTTCTTTTTCTGTCCTGTAATTATATGCGGAATGGCTCT
>CATJNN010000200.1 GCA_949742185.1 uncultured Clostridia bacterium
AAAATAGTTATAAAAAATTTATGAGTTAACAAATAAAATTGTTTTAATCAATGTTTATAAGTTCATATTCCCTGTTTCCGCATCCGATATCCGCTGCGGCTTCGATTGTGTGTATCCCGTTACGCGATTCTACTCGTTCTATAAAACGCTCGCGCCCCGCGTCGTCTGCCGCGCTGTATACAAGGTCGATACACGCCTGATCAAGGGCCACGGGGTCAAGAGAAGCAAGCATTCCTATATCCTTCATGCAGGGATCCTCCGCGACAGCGCAGCAATCACAATCCACGGAAAGATTTTTCATTATATTTATATATACGATATTTCCTTTAAAATAGTCAATGACCGATTTCGCAGCGTCAGCCATAGCTTCAAGAAACTTATCCTGCTCGGCATGATTATTCCATACGATATCGGGGTCGTTAACAGCTCCCGCCGAATGAATATACGCCTTGCCCGCGCTTGAAGCGCAGCCGATTGAAAGCTGTTTTAGCGCTCCGCCGTAGCCGCCCATGGGATGTCCTTTAAAATGCGATAACACGAGCATTGAATCATATTCTGCCATGCGCTTACCCACATAATTTTTCTTTATTGCGTTTCCGTTATTAATAGTAAGCTCCATGTCCGGACCTTCAGCGTCCATGATATCCACATTAAAATATTTATCCCATCCATGGTCGTGCATAAGCTGCTTGTGTTTATCTGTGGAATTTCTCGCTCCTTCATAAGCGGTGTTACATTCAACCACAGCGCCGCCTACATAGGTTACAACAGGCTTCCAGAATTCGGGTCTTAAAAAGTTTTGATTTCCGGCTTCGCCCGAATGAATCTTTATTGCTACATTTCCATTTAATTTAAAGCCCACTCTGTCATATAACTCAAGTACCTGCTGAGATGAGATATTTTTTGTAAAGTATACTTTCGGCTTATTCATATACGCACCTCCGAATATTATTATATTTTTGTTTATTATATCTCATTTTAAATCTAAAAACAACTATGTTTTCATATTTGATTACTGTATATTGCTTTTTAATATGAATAGTGATAAAATTATAGTGTATTAACAATTATGAAAGAGATGACCTTATAATGCGGAGATATAGTAAAGCTACAATTAATACAGCTATGCAGATGGCTGTTCCTGCTATTGTTGAATCTTTTTTTGTTGCCTTTGCAGGGCTTATTGATTCACTCATGGTCAGCTCGCTCGGCTCAGACGCTGTGGCGGCGGTCGGTCTGACTGCTCAGCCCAAGTTTCTTGGTCTGGCGGTGTTTATAGCTATTAATGTGTCGCTATCGGCTTTGGTTGCACGGCGAGTCGGAGAAGGACGGCGCAAGGAAGCAAATGCGGTGCTTTTGACGGCGTTATTTCTGATAGTAGGATTGTCCGCCGTTTTAAGCGTGGCTTTTGCTGTGTTTTCTCCTCAGATTATGCGCGTATGCGGTTCATCGCCCGAAACGCACGACAGCGCCGTTATATATTATCGGATAATTATGGGCTGTATGATATTTAACTGCATACAGATGGGTATAAACTCCGCGCAGCGCGGCGCGGGTAACACAAAAATTACAATGCGCACAAACATCACGTCAAACACGATTAATATAATATTTAACTATCTGCTAATTAACGGACATTTAGGTTTTCCGGCTCTCGGTATCGCAGGAGCGGCTATGGCGACGGTTCTCGGAACTGTTGTTGCATGCATTATGAGCATTATTTCAATTATTAAGCCCGATTGTTTTATAAGCATAAGATATATAATAAAAGAAAAAGTTCGTCCTAATTTAATGGCTTTTAAAAATATTGTGCGTGTTGGATACAGCGTGTTTTTTGAACAACTTCTTATGCGCATAGGATTTATGATGACGGCGATTATGGCTGCTAATCAAGGTAATGCGGCTATGGCGGCGCACCAGGTCGGAATGAATATTATGAGCTTGTCGTTTGCGTTTGGAGATGGTCTTCAGGCGGCGGCTGTGGCTCTTATAGGAAGAAGTCTGGGCGAGAACAATAAAACGCTTGCTAAGGAATATGGATATACCTGCCAGATGATTGGAGGAATAATTTCCGTAGTGTTAGCAATTATATATTTTTTCGGAGCAAAGCTGCTGATGGGGTTGTTTTTCAGCGAAGCGGACATTGTTAATATAGGTGTTGGCATTATGCGGGTTATTATTCTTGTTGTGCTGTTTCAGATTCGTCAGGTGGTCTATATGGGTTGTCTGCGGGGCGCCGGAGACACTCTGTATACTGCAATCGCGTCGACTGTTAGTGTTACGCTGATACGCACGAGCGTGTCGTATTTATTCGGATATACGTTAGGATGGGGAATAATCGGCATATGGTTTGGAGTTCTCGGTGACCAGGTTTCAAGATGGATTTTTGCCGCAATACGGTTTAGAGCCGGAAAGTGGCTGAGAATTAAAATTTAATAAAATAACCGGATAACAAAAACAAATCGGGGTATCAAACCCCGATTTGTTTTTGTTATCCGTTCACAGCGTATCTGGTAAAAAATGAGGCGAAATAAGCGGTCTGCCTCATTTTTTATTAGTATTGATGCATAAGCGTATTAATTCTTTTTTAGTTCTGAGATATACGTTTTCACAAGCTCTTCCAAAAGCTCGTCGCGCTCGACGCGTACAATCATTCCGCGTGCGCCGTTATAGCTCGTGATATAGGTCGGGTCGCCGGAGAGAATATACCCCACAATCTGACTTATCGGGTCATAGCCCTTTATTTCGAGCGACTCATACACGGAAGACACAATCTCTTTAACTTCCTTTGCTTTGTCAAACTCGATATTAATCTTCATTGTTTCGTTAAAATCCATAGTCCTGCCCTCCTTTATCTATTAGAATATCTGTTTTTTCCGCAATATGCAAGCGCTTCAGACAAATTTAACAATAATTTAATATTTTCATAATGTGTGTGTAACCGTAGCGCCGCCGAGCACCTCATCATCGTTATAAAACACAACCGCCTGCCCCGGTGTTACTGCTCTCTGAGGTTCGTCAAATTCAACGCGTATATCATTTCCGCACATTTCAATCACCGCCTTTGCTGGACGCGCCTGATACCGCACCTTTGCCTGAACGCGCAGCGGTTCTTTCAGCATATCGCCCGATATGAAGTGCACGTCGGAAGCGATTAGAGTTTTTGAAAATTCCATTCCTTTTTCGCCCAAAATCAGCGCATTATTTTCGGCATCAATTTTCAGCACAAACATCGGACGCCCATACGCCCCTATACCCTTGCGCTGTCCCACGGTATAGCGGATAAGCCCTTTGTGTCTGCCGATTACGTTGCCGTAAGTATCAAGAATATTGCCTTCCTGCGGGTTTATATTAGCATAATCGGCAATAAAATCAGCATATTTGCCGTCCTCAACAAAGCATATCTCCTGACTGTCGGGTTTTCCGGCGACATTAAGCCCCAGCTTTTCTGCAATTTTCCGGACTTCATTTTTGTTATATGCGCCAAGCGGCATAATTGTGTGTGAAAGCTGTTCCTGTGTGAGCGTATACAGCACATAGCTTTGGTCTTTGCCCATCGCGTCAGACATTTTAAGCGTATATTTGTTTGTGACGTTGCTTTTTTCAATTTTTGCATAATGGCCTGTCGCGATATAGTCAATTCCCATAGCTCTGGCTTTATTTAAAAATGCGGAGAACTTTAGGTAATGGTTGCATGCGATACAAGGATTCGGGGTTCTGCCTTTGATATATTCGTTCACAAAATAATCCACTACTTTTTCGCGGAATAAGTCCTTGAAATTCATGACGTAAAATTCAATTCCGAGCT
The DNA here is from genome assembly GCA_949742185.1 of uncultured Clostridia bacterium. Lineage (GTDB taxonomy): Bacteria > Bacillota > Clostridia > UBA1381 > UBA1381 > CATJNN01. The sequence goes on from CATJNN010000200.1 coordinate 3,809, forward strand.
TGTCGCACACGCGACGCGCGTCCTCAACGGCAGCGTCTGAACAGCAGCCGCTTTCAGGATAGGCATCGCTGCACGTCCAGAGGCGCATGGTTGCTCCTATAACCTCATAGCCCTGTTCCTTCAGCAAATATGCCGCAACCGAGCTGTCCACCCCGCCGGACATACCAATCAGTACTTTTTTCATCATGTCCCTCATTTCTTTCTATAACTATTATAACAATAATCATCAACATTATCAACAAAAAACTTATGCCAAGAGAAATATTTGTATAAAATTGTTTTGCTTTTTTATTAATGTAATGTTATAATAAAATTATATAATCATTTGATAAAATAAGGAGTGTACCGTGTGGAAAAATTAGTGGTTAAAGGAGGCGGCCGCTTAAATGGCGAGGTGGAGATAAGCGGCGCTAAAAACGCGGCTGTCGCAATTATTCCCGCATGTCTTTTAACAAAGGGCGTATGCCGTCTGGAAAATCTTCCGGATATTAAAGATGTAAAGCTCTTTTTAACGATACTTGAAAATCTCCATGCAAAGGTTTGTTATATAGAAAAAGGCGTGGTTGAAATAGACTGTACGGAAGTCGACTGTTCTGAGCCGCCGGCGGATTTAACAAGAAAGATGCGCGGGTCGAGTTATTTAATGGGCGCGCTTTTAGGGAGGTTTCGACGCTGCGCGGTCACTTCGCCCGGAGGATGTGATTTCGGCACGCGACCGATTGATTTGCATATCAAAGCGTTTGAGGCTCTTGGAGCGGAGGTTGACTGTTCCTATGATATTATAAAAATAAACGCTGAGAATATAACGGGTTCCAATATCTACTTTGACGTTGTTTCTGTAGGAGCTACTGTCAACGCGATTTTAGCCGCGGTTCTTGCTGACGGCATGACGGTTATAGAAAATGCGGCGAAGGAGCCGCACATAGTTGATTTATCAAACTTCTTAAACGCTATGGGAGCAAATATAAGGGGAGCGGGCACGGACACAATTAAAGTAAAGGGCGTGCCGGAGCTGCACGGCGGAACATATGCGATTATTCCCGACCAAATTGAAGCCGGTACATTTATGATTGCTGCGGTCGCAACAAAGGGCGACGTAACGCTGAAAAATATTATTCCGCGTCATTTAGAGCCGATTTCGGCGAAAATGCTTGAGATGGGAGCAAGAATTGAAGAATGCGACGACAGTCTGCGTATATGGGTGCCCGAGGGAACAAAGCTGAAAAGCATAAACTTTACGGCGCTTCCATATCCCGGTTATCCCACCGACATGCAGCCGCAGCTTGTTACGCTGCTGACGACGACTGATGGTACAAGCACTGCGCGCGAGGGCGTGTGGGACGACCGTTTCCGCTATGTGAGCGAGCTCCGCCGCATGGGCGCAAACATACGGGTTGAGGGTAAGCTTGCTATTGTAAACGGTGTGCCTAATCTTATGGGCACCACCGTTAAGGCCGTTGACCTGCGGGCGGGAGCGGCGATGATAATAGCCGGACTAATGGCTGACGGAACAACCGAGATTACAGGCATTCACCATATTGACCGCGGATATGAGAATTTTGAAAGCAAATTTGTTAAGCTTGGAGCAGATATTCATCGTTTACAGGTTATTGAGGATACGGGAGTTTGATAATATGAAATTTATTTCGCTTATAAGCGGGTCGTCCGGTAATGCGACGCTTATTTCCGACGGCGGCACAAATATTCTGGTGGACTGCGGTATGTCGGGAAAAAAGCTTTCGGAAAGTCTTGCCGCAATAGATATGCATGCTGACGAGCTGGACGCGCTTTTAATAACGCACGAGCATATAGACCATGTACGCGGCGCCGGTGTGATTGCCCGAAGATATAATATTCCTGTGTATGCAACGGAGGGGACTTTTGCCTCCATGGAAACGGGCGCGATACCTGAATGGAATGTAATTTCGCCCGACGCTGATTTTGAAATAGGTTCCATTGGAGTTATGCCGTTTTCTATTCCGCACGACGCGTCTCAGCCAGTGGGGTACAGCTTTTTTTCAGATGATAGAAAATATACTATTGCAACCGATATCGGGCATATGAGCGGCTATGTGCTTAATCATTTAACAGGCAGCGACACCATACTGCTTGAATCAAATCACGATATTGATATGCTGAGAATGGGAACATATCCGTTTCCTCTGAAACAAAGAATTTTAAGCAGCACGGGGCATCTGTCAAACGACGACGCGGCCGAAGCTCTCTGCAGGCTTGCGCAAAGCGGCACAGAGCATTTTATGTTAGGTCATCTCAGTAAAGAAAACAATACGCCTCAGATTGCCTATATGTCTGCCCAAAACGCGCTTTCAGAAGCGGGGATTAACGTTGGAGACGATATTACGCTTACAGTTGCTCAAAGAAATGCGGTAACGCTGTGCGAGGCGTTTGTATGAGATTTACTGTGTTGTGCGTGGGTAAAATGAAAGAGAAATATTTGCTGGAAGCCTGCGATGAATATATAAAACGATTGAGTCGGTTTGCAAAAACGGACATTATAGAAATTGCGGACGAGAAAATCCCGGATAAAGCGTCGGAAAAACAGGAGAATCAGATAAAAGAACGCGAAAGCGCGGCGGTTCTGGCAAAGATACCTTCCGGCAGTTTTGTTGTTGCGCTCTGCATAGAAGGAGGTATGATGTCCAGCGAAAAACTGGCGCAGACTATTGAAAAAGTTGCAATGCAGTATAGCCATATAGTTTTTTTGATAGGCGGTTCGCTCGGATTAAGCGATAGTGTTAAAAGGCGCGCTGATTTGCAGCTTAGCTTCTCTCCGATGACTTTTCCGCACCGGATTATGCGGGTTATACTTCTTGAACAGATATACCGCGCATGCAAAATTAATGCGAACGAGGCGTATCATAAATGAATATTAGTTATAAAAAACCGTCAGGATATTGATATCCGACGGTTTTTTATAACTAATTTTTTTTGTTTATCCAAAAATGATTTACCGGTCCGTGCCCGTGCCCCACGGCATATGAGTTTTCAAGCGCGTATGTCAGATAGTCCTTTGCCTGCGCAACAGCAAGTCTCAGATTATGAGTTTTGGCAAGGCATGCGGCTATAGCCGATGAAAGCGTACAGCCCGTTCCGTGCGTGTTATTGGTATTAATCCGCTTTGACGAGAATTTATAAATATCATCGCCCGTAAGCAGGGTGTCAATCGGTTCTCCGCCGCCGTGTCCGCCTTTTATCAGCACGTTTTCGCAGCCGAGCGACTGTATTTTATAAAGCGATTTTTCTATATCGTCTTCGCTTCTTATATCCATACCCGATAAAGCTTCAGCTTCTGGCAAATTCGGGGTAACAAGAGATGCGAGCGGTATTAGTTTTTCTATAAGAGTAGTTTGCGCGGCGCTTTTCAGAAGGTTATGACCGCTGGTGGAAACCATAACGGGGTCAAGCACGATAATATTAGGCTTATACCGCAAAAGTCTCTCGGCAATAACGCTTATATTATCTTCGTTCGATACCATACCTATTTTTACTGCGTCCACTTCAATATCGCTGAACACCGAGTCTATCTGAGCCGCAACTATATCCGGCGGCACGTCGTGTATTGCGTCGACTCCGCGGGTGTTTTGCGCAGTAACTGAACAAATCACGCTCATGGCATAACAGCCGAGCGCGCTTATAGTTTTAATATCCGCCTGTATTCCCGCGCCGCCGGAGCTGTCTGAGCCGGCGATTGTAAGTATTTTTTTTACCATTATATCCTCCGTAAAAACAGCGGGCAGAATATCTGCCCGCCGGTGTTATTATCTGTTTTCTACATCAACAGGATATTTGCCTGTAAAGCATCCGTTGCAGAAGCCGCCGCATTTAGCGTCCGGAGCTATTTTTTTCAGATTCTCCACGCTTAAAAATTCAAGTGAGTCTGCACCTATGAGCTCACAGATTTCGTCTATGGAATGCTTGCATGCCACAAGCTGGTCCCGCGATGGTATATCAGTGCCGAAATAGCACGGATTTTTAAACGGCGGTGCGGAGGAGCGTACATGCACTTCTTTTGCTCCCGCTTCGCGAAGCAGATTTACAATTCGTTTTGACGTTGTGCCGCGCACTATGGAATCGTCAACCATAACAACGCGTTTTCCCTCTATAGTGCTTTTAAGCACATTCAGTTTAATGCGCACTGAATTTTCACGCATAGCCTGAGACGGCTGTATGAATGTTCTTCCTATATATTTGTTTTTCACAAAACCGATACCGTAAGGTATTCCGGAAGCTTCGCTGTATCCCATAGCCGCGCTGATGCCGCTGTCCGGTACGCCTATTACCACGTCCGCGTCAATCGGATTCTGTTTATAAAGATAAGCTCCCGCAAGCTTGCGCGAGTCGTGCGCGCTTTGTCCGTCGAGAACGCTGTCGGGACGGGCGAAATAAATATATTCAAAAATACACATAGCGGGATTTTTTGTGTGCATATGCGTTTTTATTGAAGTGATTTCACCGTTTTTAACAACCACAATTTCCCCCGGCTCAACGTCGCGAACAAATTTTGCGCCTATACTGTCGAGAGCGCAGGATTCTGAAGCAAACACTATTGCGCTGCCTTTTCTGCCTATGCATAAGGGTCTGAAGCCCCACATGTCTCTTACCGCGATAAGTTTTTCGGGACTCATCACAACAAGCGAAAATGCGCCGACAAGATGAGACACGGTGTTTTCAACCGCTTTTTCAATGCTTCCGGCGTTAAGCCGCTCGCGCGCTATCATATACGCAATAGTTTCCGTATCGGTTGTTGTCTGAAAAATTGCGCCGGTTTTTCCAAGTTCCTGTGCCAGAGTCTCTTTATTTACGAGATTTCCGTTATGCGCAAGTGCAAGATTACCTTTGACATAGCGCAAAACCAAGGGCTGCGCGTTTGCCGGAGCGCTTTCGCCCGTGGTTGAATACCGCACGTGACCAATCGCCATTGTGCCGCCGAGACTGTCTAAAATATCCTCCGTAAACACCTCGTTTACAAGCCCCATGGACTTATGATATGTTATATCACGATTGTTGTTTGCCGCAATGCCGCAGCTTTCCTGCCCTCTGTGCTGCAAGGCGTATAAGCCGTAATATGTGCTGCGCGCGCAGTCGCCGTCAGGATCGTACATTGCGAATACGCCGCATTCTTCCCCTATTTTTGCGTTCATTAAAACCTCCAGTCCTCAATAACCACCCATACGTTAATTATACTATCAATCTGTGTAAATAGCAATACAAAAGAGAAAATTTTAACGTTAAAGATATGAAAAAACACGGCGCGATTTAATCATGCCATGTTTTAGCTTGAATAGTTCTGTTTATAGAGATAGTGCCAAACGTGCTTTTATAAAGTTTTTTTGAAATATACGGTGCAATATCGTATGTAAAAAAACACGGCGCACTATTTTCTGTAATCATCTCTGATAAACGGATTATTAATATTTGCGTCAAGCAAAAGAGAATATTTAGAGGGATGCCGATAGGCGTTGCCGTGCACTTCTTTTTTACGGTAATCACGAAGCTGTTCCAAATCAAGCTCGGCAATATAAACCCCCTCGCGTCCGTCCGCCTGCAGAATACACATATCCCGCGAGCCGTCTGCCTGCGGCAGATAAGCTACGCCGTCAAAAACGCTTGAGCCGCCGTTGCAGTCCGGAACAGTTTCAGGATAATTGCATGTTGCAACGGCCAACATATTCTCGTATGCTCTTGCGCGGAGCTGTGAAAGTCTGTTTATTTCCATCGGACAGGCGTTTGGTACAAGAATAAGTTCCGCGCCTTTAAGCATTAAAATTCTTGCGCTTTCCGGAAACTCTCTGTCAAAACAAATCATTGCGCCGACGCTTACATCGCCGCAAGCTGTGTTTAGCGAGGTGACATAAAATTTTTTGCCGGGCGTTAAATATTTTTCCGCATCAAAATCGCAGGTATGGACTTTTGCATAAACAAGCTTTTGTTCTCCAAATCTGTCAAAAAGAATAACTGTATTGCGGACGCCGCCGTTATACCTTTCCAATAAGGTTATTCCGATAGCTATGCGAAGCTCTCCGGCAAGATTTTTGAAGGTATTTACAAAATCACATTCGGCGGAAATCGCTTCGAGCGTCCATTCTTCGGCAGGTCTGTCATATATATTATACCCATTGCTCCACATTTCGGGGAACAGAGCAATATCCGCGCCGAGCTTTGCCGCTTTTCGGCAATACTGTACGCCTTTTTCCAGATTTTCGTTCAGCGTGCCGCAGGGCGCTATTTGCAGCAAAGCAATTTTTAGTAAATGCATTATCCGGTTCTCCTTTATGCTGTTTTAACAATTCAAATATATAGCGGAGATAAAAGGCGCTTTAATCGTTGTAATTTATATAAACCATAACATCGGTAGCTATGCCGTCTATTATACGCACAAGCGCGTAATTATGTATATCGCTTTTATTCCATGATAAAATATTACCGTTTTCGTCGTAATCTGAAACGTCAGAACGCGTTATATCTCCTATGGAGCCTATTTCTGCTTTTTTGCGGTTCATGTCATATGTATATACAATGGTTCCGTCTAAAATTGAAATGTCCGCCATATCCTCGGATTTTCCGTCTTTGTTTGCAAGCGTAAACGACCGCGGATATTTATTGGTGATAACGCCAAATACATATTGAATGCGCGCAGTGTTGTTTTTACCGTAGCTGTAAACGGATGCGTTCTGGTTTCCTATTCTGCCGTTATGTGAAAAAAGCTTCTCAAAGTTTGCGCCGAGATTAATATCGCTTGTTACTATATCTTCGTTTGCGGGACGGTATATAAGGCTTATATCTCTGATTTTTCCGCTCAGTTTAGTTGTGAAAGTCACAACGTCTCCGGTTTGCAATGAGGAGGGTTTGCCGTCGTTCATGTATGAAACCGCGTCGGAGCACCCTGAAAGACGCATGTCTTCTTCCATATATAAAACGCGCTCGCGACCCTGATAAAATACCTTTACCGCATAGCGGGTTTCATTTTCACTTACCGCTTCTATAGCCGCGCTTTCAACCACGGCAAACGCCGTTGTCGCGTCCGGAGATTTTTCATAAATGTCCGGTATCTCGGGTTTATCTGTCGGCGTTGGTTCGGGAGACGGCGTTGGCGATGGAGAGGAGGTTGGCTTCGGTGTCGGAGCGGCGTCCGGCTGCTGCCATAAGCCGTCAAGCTCGTAAACTGTATCAATAGGATTTAAATCCATTGTATATAATTTTGCAAAATCGCCTGACGCCGCGGCTTCGTATTTAAGAGATATACTTCCGTCCTCCGCCTTTCTGATTACGCGGCAGCCCTTAAGCGCGCCGCCGGAACTGAAATACGTCGCTACAATTTTATCGTACGCCGCTCCTGCGCGCGGCGCAGCCGACAACAGTATTGACGCTGCAATTATTGATAAGACTATTAATTTCTTCATTCTAATCCTTCCTTCTCCGTTTTTCCTATGCTGATTACTGAAATTACAAGAGCGACAGCGCAAAGCACCGTTGCAACCGACGCTAAAAATAAAACTGCTTTTTTCATATTAATTCTCCTTTTTAATTTTTTTTGATTTAGCTTCATATGCCGCCGCAAACTGCCCCGCGCATCTGCCCGAACGGCTTCCGTAATTCATTTGCCACACAACCGCTTCGCGTTCTGTTTCCGCCGTCATTTCAATACCCTTTGCCTCAAGAAGACTGCGTACAATATTAAGATATTCTTTTTGACTTGAGGGCGCGGAGAACACAAGACTTATGCCAAATCTTTCAGACAGCGAAAGCGTTTCCTGAACATTGTCGTTTACATGTATTTCTCCGCCCTCTCTGTCCGACCAGGTTTCTTTTATAAGATGACGTCGGTTTGAGGTTGCGTAAATAAGCACGTTAGAAGGATTTGCTCTAAGCTGCCCTTCCATAGCCACCTTTAACGCGCGGTAATCGGTTTCTCCCGCTTCAAATGAAAGGTCGTCCAGAAATAAAATGTATTTATGGGGTCTCTGAGCAAGCTCATTTGATAAATCAGGAATGTTTCGTATACACCGTTTGGGCACCTCAATCATTCTAAGACCGTCTGAATAATATGCGTTTAAAAGCGCTTTGACAGACGAGGATTTTCCGGTTCCGCGGTCGCCGAAAAGCAACACGTTATTTGCGCGGCTGTCTGAAAGAAAAGCTTCCGTATTGTCAATCATAACCTGTTTTTGATAATCAATTCCCACTAAATCGTCAAATGTAATATCGTCAAGCTCTGATATTCCTTCAAGACCTTTTTCGCTGTATCTGAACGCTGCGTATTTGGCAAAAATTCCGCTGCCGAGCGTTTTATAGTGTTCAATAAGCGTATCCAAAATAGTTTTAGGCTCTGTACAACGCATAAGTTCGGCAATCGACAGCGCATATCCTTCGTAAAATCCTTTAAAGCTTTCCGACGGAGTATATTTCGGGTATGTATTTTCCGCAAGAAATCTATTGTAGATTTTTTCGATATCTGCAAGAGCGTATTTATATAAATCTTCGCCAATGTTTTTGCCGGACTGCGCTTTCTGCGATAAAATGTTTTCATCGCCGGCAAGAAGCGATACAATATATTCGCGAACCGCGTCCGAGCTTATTCCGTTTGTCTCAGCAAAAGATATGATTTTGCCCATAGCGACGCCGGCATTTCCGGCGTTAAGTGCAGACAGGGCGTCGTCGCTGATTATATTTTTATAAATTGCTAGCTCCATATGTACACCTTCTTAAAAAATCAACTTATATAACTTATTGTATCACATTTTTAATGAGAACGCAATTACCGCATGCAAAATATCGTTATTTTGACATGAATTTCTGCCTTTTTTCTAAAAATTCCTGCTTAAAAACATTTGACTTATTAAAGAAAAGATGATATTCTATAAACAGTACATAAAATTTCATAGGAGGGACATTCAAATGAAAAAATTATCAGGCATCCTTGCTGCTGTTATGCTGTTTGCCACATTATTTTCCGGCAACGTATATGCAGAGCAGACTTTTGCCGACGTTACAAACGAGACGCCTTATCAGAAGGCGATTATCGCTCTTTCAAGCTACGGCATAATACAGGGAAGCAAAGAGGGCGATAAGCAGGTGTTTAAGCCAAACGACACGATTACAAGAGCGGAATATACAATAATGCTTACTCGTGCTCTGGCTGTGGCGGACATAAAAACGGACGGTGCAAGCTTTACCGATATAGCTGAGCATTATGCGCGTCCAAATATTAAAACAGCGGCGGATATGGGAATTGTTAACGGCTTTGAGGACAACACTTTCCGTCCGGATGAAAAGGTTACATATGAGCAGGCTGTTAAAATGCTTGTGTGCGCTCTCGGATATGAGCCGAACGCAATTAATGCGGGCGGATGGCCAAGAGGATATCTTCTTCAGGGCGGAAATCTGGGAATAACAAAAGGTATAACCTTAAACGGAACAGATCCCGCTCCGCGCGGAGTTATCGCTCAGCTTTTCTACTCGGCTCTTGACGTTAGAATTCAGGTTATGGGCACAAATTTGTCCGGCGAGACTATATACACAACAACCGACGATACAATATTAAACAGCAAGCTTAAGGTTGCCAGCGTTAAAGGCACGATTATAGGAGTTGGCGAAACCCATACCAATAATATGGCGACAAGCCATCTTAATAACGAAATGAGCGTTCTTGTTAAAAACAAGGAAATGCTTTTCGATTATACCAACTGCATTGAAACGCTTGCCGAAGCAAAACAGTATCTCGGTTATGATGTGACGATTTACTATAAAGAGGAAACAAACAGCGACCTCGCTTCAATCATCAGCATAGACAGAGATACGACCAAGAATGAAGTTATAACTGTGTTGTCAACCCAGATTGACGAATACGACGGTTCGACGCTTAAGTATACAGACGAAAAGAAATCTAAGAATATAAAGCTTTCATCGTCTGACGTCAGCCTTATTTATAACGATAAAACAGTTTCGTCTGACGATACGATAACCATTAATGATTCAAGATATACTGTAAGTGAGGCTGTGAGCGAATGGCTCAATCCTGCAAGCGACAACTTCCTGTACGGCGACGTTACGCTTACAGACACAGGCGCGGACGGAAGCGTGGATATTGTGACTATAAATAATTATTCAATTATGGTTGCAAGCAAAGCGGCGACGGCTGCGGATTATCAGATTACGGATAAGCTTCGCTCAGGTAATTCGGTTATATTAGATCCTGATTCGACTGAATACACAAGCACCGTTTATAAAAACGGTTCGCTTTCTTCAATAACTTCTATCGCGGCTAATGATGTTGTGCTTTACGCGGCAAGCCTTGACGGTGAAAACCGCGTTGTATATGCAAGCTCCAAGCCCGTTACAGGTTCTATAACAACTATTGACATTACAGATATGCTTATAGAAGTAGACGGCAAGGAATATAACCTTGTTCAGACATGCTTGGACAGCTTAGACGGAAAAACAGAACTTAAGGTTGGAACAAAGGGAACATTCTATATTGATAAATACAACAATATAGTATACTGCAAGCTTACAGAAGACAAAGCTTCAGCATATGCATACATACTTAATACGTTCCAGTCTGACGATGGCGAAACATATTATGCGTCTGTATATGCTCCGGGGTCGAATTCAACTCCGAAAAACTATCAGATACGTTCAAATGTGCGTTTGAACGGTTCAACCTCCAAGCCAAGCTCAGTGGTTTCTAAGCTTAAAGAGCTTGCTCCGTCCATGCAGACTGATATAGAAAACGCTTCAGAGATATATGAGGGTACTGCGGATAAGGTTTATGCGTCAGCTTCGGCGCAGCCTGTTAAGCTGGATATATCTTCAGATATGATAACGTCTGTTACAACGCTTAGCGCAGATGGACAAACAAATGAAAACAATTCGTCTTTCGCGCGCTATAAACCGCTCGGCAACTATAAATATACTTCAAGCGGAAACTTCAGCGACGAATTTTACGTTAACTCATCTACAACAATCCTCTACATCCCCGGCGACAGAGCGGATAAAGAGGAGTATATGAAAACAACAATGTCAAGCTATTTTAAAGCGGGACAGTCATACTGGGTTGAGCCGTACGACGTGTCGGACACTAAATATGCAAAACTTCTGCTTGTATACGGCAACAGTGCGAACGCGCAGATAACAAAAGATTCGCCGTTCTCATTCATATCGAAAAATATTGCCGCTAAATCAAACGGCAACGACGTTCGTCAGCTTGGATACTACACTTCGGATAAAACCTCTGTGACAACGAAGTATTCGTCAAACGATACGGATTTTGCGGACGCTGAGGTCGGCGACGTTATTCAGTTTGGTCTGAATAACAGAGGTTATATGATTAACCGCAAGAATATCTTTAAAATTAAAGATATAAAAGCTGTGTTTGAAAACGGCGCGTTTGACTGGAGAGAAGGAGAATTTGATTATTCCTTCCGCGACGCTTCGGGTGAGATTGAAATCGACAGCGAAACACAGGCTCCGTATTCAAGAGCGTTTATGGCTAACGTAGCGGAAATATCGATTGACGAAGACGAGGATTATATTGTTCTCACTCAATCCGGTATTGACGACGAGGGTAACCTTACAGAAGATGTGACGGAGCGTTATGTTCTGCCGAGGTCTTTAAAAATCATTCGTTTCGACGGAAAGAATTACTCAAAGAATGTTGAAAACACAACAACGGCATTGAGCGCGGCAGACCTTAAAGACGCTAAATATCACGGCAAGGACTGTTCAAAGGTTCTTGTTGTGACAAGCAAGAGAGATATTAAATATATCGTTATTTACCAGTTATAAAATATGTACTATTATAGGGGCCGGAGAATTTTCTCCGGCTCTTATTTTATTTATAAAGCTGTTTTTCTTTATAAAATAAAAATA
>CATJNN010000201.1 GCA_949742185.1 uncultured Clostridia bacterium
CCAAAATCCCCGCCACAGTAAACACAGCCGCGCTTTCAACGTTATTCTTCCATAAAATCAACAATACCGTATATGCAATAATCGCAAAGAAAAAATTCACTAAAAGCCTGTTTGTAATACTATCCTTTAATGTCTGCGCTTCCTTATTATTCATTGTCGCCCTCCTTGTTTATATCGCCTATCTCATACATAACCATAGCCAAAACCGCTTCTCCCGCCGTTTCCGTTCTCAATATCCTCGGCCCTAACGTTACCGTTGGAATATTCTTTTTCTGAAACGCCGCAACCTCGGATATATCATAGCCTCCCTCAGGACCTACCATAAACCCAACCGTCTTCACGTCCACTTTGGAGGTAAGGACAGTTTTCAAACTTCCTGTTTGCTCGCATTCATACGGTGCAAACGCAATATCGCACTTCATAAGCATATCCGCCGCCTTGTCAAAAGACATAATATCATATATTTCAGGAATGCGCCCGCGTCCGGACTGCTTTCCCGCCTCTTCGGCAATCTTACGCCATCTGGCAAGCTTCTTTTCCTCCCTGCCGTCCGTTTTTGAAACGCATCTTGCAGTCACGCAAGGCACAATACGAGAAATACCCAGCTCCGTTGTTTTCTGTATGATATAGTCCATTTTCGCCGCTTTCGGAATTGCCTGAAACAGAGTAACCTCAATATTCGGCTCAGTATCGGATTTATGCGCTCCGCATATATTGCACACCACCGTATCAGAAGTAATTTCAGCAATCTCAGCGTCATAATCCATCCCCTCAGAATTACACACCTCTATACGGTCGCCGCATTTTAAACGAAGAACTCGGGTTACGTGCTTAACGTCCTGCGTATCAATCACAATTTTCCGGTCCGTGATTTTATTCTTTGTCACAAAAAATTTCGGCACTTTTTCCCCGCCTTTCATTAACCGCATTGCTGAACAACAGTAAAATAATTCAGAGTTATCCTCCTCAAATTATTTTCATTTGGATAATAATAGTATAAACTTTTTACCCGATATTGTCAAGAATTTTATACTATAGAAAAAGGCAGCCGAAGCTGCCTTTTCCGTATTATTTTTCAAGGTAATAATCGCTTATTTCCCATATCTCGCCGTTATGACTGTATACTATCGTTAAATAATCATAGCTGTCAGACGATTCGGGCTTTATTTCAACATAAAATTTCACTGTATTTTCAACAGCATTATATTCTTTATGTTTTAACTCATATGTATACGGTAAATTATAATTGATTTTTTCCAGACATTCCTCCACTGAAGCTTTAACAAATGCAGGATTGTCCTCATTGAATACTGCGGGAACATCTTTATTTTCCTGCACTTCATAAGCTTTATATGTTCCGACTGTAACTTCATATTCGGCCTTTGCGTCAGCTTCAGCGTCATTCTTATCCTGCACGCTTAACGTTATATCATTTGAACTGAGCATATAATCGACATAATTAAACGGAACATACGTCACGTTGTTTTTAAGCATCGGAACGCTTTTTTCGTCAGTTAAAAGATTAACGTTTTTTGTAGTTTCATTGTTTACAGATACGCCTATCACGTCGCTTCCGATTTTTATTGAATAAACTCTCTCCTGTCCGTCCTCCGTAATATAGCTATACACCTGACCATTGTCCCATTCAATCTTAGCGTCTGCGCCCAGTTTTTCCAGTGTAGACCTTAACGGCACGTAGGTCACATTGTTTTCCACAAAACCTCCGTTAGTCAAATCAAGTTTTTCACCCGCGTCCTTTACTGTAACCACATACCTCCCGTTAGTCAGTCCAGACGCCGCGCCGCCTGCAAAAACTGCAGTTGACAGCATAACAGCCGCGGCGGCTATTGATACAGCCGACACAAATCTTCCTGTTTTTTTATTATTCCTAATCATTTCAAATCTCCTTTTCAGAATTTTTTTACCGCTCGCCATCTGCGTTGTGAGCGGTCTTGAATTACTTCTCCAATTAGTCATCATATCTAAAATCATATTCATATAATTGTTTTGCTCCGCCTCGCTTAAATTACTTGTAACCTCAAAATCACAAGATACTTCGCACTCCAAATCAATCTGCTTTAACACAGCATATACAAGCGGATTAAACCAGTGTACGCTCCCTATAAGCATAGCCGCCCACTTATATAAAATGTCTTTCCGTCTATAGTGCGTAAGCTCATGCATAAAAATATAGTTCATATCGATTTTCGTTAATTCCATATCGGGAAGATACAGCGTTGGTTTTACAAGCCCCACAATCAGAGGCGCGTCAAGCGTGTGCGTTCTTCTGACACTAAGACGTTTCGGAATACCTTGCATATTATCCTCCGCAGTAGAGTTTTTGCGTATCGCTCTTAAAAACGCCAAATATTTTATCAGCTTAACACCAAACACGGTCGCCGCTCCAAATAGCCATATAAAGCTCATACGCCGCATGACATTCTGCGTCACAACAATTTTCGGCTTCACATAAATTTCAACGGGAGCGGTCGTTTCGCCCGCTTTCATCGTAGCCGCGTCAATCTCGTCCGCGTTCATATTTTGCATCTGCACTTCATAGCTGACGTAGGCATGATTTTTCAGAGGACTAAACGATACGGGAATTATCATCACGATTAAAACGGTAAGCCAAATATAATACTGCCATTTAGGACTGAATACCTTTCTCGTAACAGGTTTCAGGCAAAGCCAAAAAACGCCTAGCGCTCCTCCTGCGGCAGACATCAGAAGCACGCGCTTAAAAATCTCTATCAGCATAAAACCCTCCCCTTACAGCTTAAACATTCTGCGTATTTCTTCTATATCTTTTTCCGACATATCATCGCTGTTAAACAAAGATACCGCAAGGTCTTTCACCGAACCGTTATAGAGCTTCTGCACAAAGTTTTTTGTTTGTGATTTTGTATAATTATCCTTATCAAGCACCGGCGTGTATACATTCACCTTGTTGTCTTTTTTACATTCCACAGCCCCCTTCTCTCTCATGCGTATAAGCAAGGTTGCAACGGTTCTGTATTCCCATTTTCCCTCCACCAGCTCATCGCACACCTCCTGCACTTTCATCGGACGGTTATGCTTCCATAATATCTGCATAACCTCAAGTTCCGCGTCGCTTATCTCTTTTGTCTTTTTCATAGATTTGCAAACCTCCGTTTCTATATATTACACATGTAGTACATTTATATATTACACTTGTAATATGAATTTGTCAATAGTTTTTTTCAGTTTTTTAAATTTCATGTAAAAGGTCATATTGCATTTCATAAGCAATATGACCTTTATGCTATTTAAATAATCTGAAAATCACTATAAAACTATGCTTCCGTTTCTCTTAATCTTTCTACTATACTTTGCTTTTCAACTGTTTTCAACACAGGCAGCGGAAGCAATATTCCTATAACTAAAAGTATTGGAATTGTTATAATAAGCGGAAGCAGCGTAAACTGATATGTGAAAAACCATATACTTTTTGCAACAGTATTTGCAAGCAGAGCAGATACTCCCACGCCCAGCGCAATCGATACCGCTCCCGCGCTTGCCGTGTACATAAGCCCCTCGGCTATTAGCATTTTCCTCAGTTGATTTGAAGTCATACCAATGGACTGCAGCATTGCAAATTCACGTTTTCTTGTAAGTATGCTCGTAAGCATTGAATTTATGAAATTCAGCACGCCGATTAATCCTATTATAAGGCTCAACACTCCGCCGACTATCAATACCATATTTTGCATACCTTTAAATTCATTTGCCCTTGTTTGCTTTGATGAATATGCCATAACAGGCTCAATGTTTTCTGTGTAATTCTGCAAAAACGCGTCCATTGCAGGCTCCGCACCGTCCTCCACGTCATATACATACATCATTGCTCCGGGGTTTTGCACCATTGTTTTATATACCTCTGCAGGCAGATAATAGGAATAGTCAAACCCCGTACGGCAGGAATTTGTAAAGGTGTTTATCTCAACTTTTGCCATAACCTCATAACTGTATTCGGTGTATTCATTATCTGCCATATTTTCACCGTCACCTCTGTTATTGCACAAAGTTACAGTATCACCTATATCGTAATGAGATGTTTCATCTATAGGAATGTGATTATCGTCCGTATGCACACCCTCTAAAATATATTTGCCGGTTTTCAACTTTTCGTAGTCAATTTCACCCTCAAGAACGTTTAAATTACCAAGAGGAAAATCCTCCAAACCATAAACCGCACAGAAATAATTACCGTCGTCATCTTCATTTACACGAAGATAATTCGTATCTCTTCCGTCTGGTTTAACCCTAAAGCATTCCGCGTCACGAATATCCGCGAAAAAACGTCCTCCCTCTTTAAAACCACTCTGCGCCTCAATTGCAGAAATCATACTGTCTGTTACAGTGTCTTCATCTCCTCTGTAAGTATAACTTACAAGATTTGCGTGAGATACAAGATAATCAGTTTCCACAAAAGTTGCTAAGAATTTATCCATATCAAAACCAAGACTCATTGTATAGATGGTATTAAACAAAACCAGTGACAGTGACATTGAAACAACTACAAGAATTGTACGCTTTTTATTTCGTCCCAGATTTGCAGCTGCCATACCGCTGATTTTCGCGCCGCCGTGTGATTTTCGTTTCTTCTTTTTAGTATTTGTATTGTCGGTATATCTTACCGCCTCAACAGGCGATACGCTCGCCGCAATGCGTCCGGGCTTTGCAGTGCTTATCGCAATAGTTATAAGCGCAAAAATCGTACTGCCGACAAATATAATCGGATTTGCGCTTGTTGTAAACACCGCTCCTGCATATGAGCTTTGATTCATAATAAGCGGTACAACAGATATACCGATAAAATATCCCGCAACAAGTC
>CATJNN010000202.1 GCA_949742185.1 uncultured Clostridia bacterium
AGCTGTCATAGATTATGGCGCTGGCAATCTGCACAGCGTAAAAAACGCGCTGGATTTTCTCGGAGCGGAAAGCACAGTCACAGACGACGAGGCAAAAATTCTGAGCGCGGATAAGGTGATACTTCCGGGAGTCGGCGCGTTTGGCGACGCTATGAAAAATCTTTGCGCGCGCGGGCTGGACAAATCCGTGCGCCGCGCTGCAGAAAAAGGAACTCCGCTTCTGGGCGTGTGTCTGGGACTTCATCTTCTTTTTGAGAGCAGCGAGGAGTCGCCCGAAGTGAACGGATTGGGGATTTTTAAGGGAGCGGTTCGCCGCATACCAAAAGCGGACAAGCTCAAAATTCCGCATATAGGCTGGAATGAAATTATTCCCGCGAAGCATAGCCGTATTTTAAGCGGAGTTGGCGAAAAAGCGTATATGTATTTTGTTCATTCATATTACATATGTCCGGAAGACGAGAGTATTGTCTCCGCTTATACTGACTATGGAAACCGTCTTCCGATTGCAGTTGAGAAAGAAAATGTGTTTGCCACGCAGTTCCACCCTGAGAAAAGCGGAACAGCAGGGCTTGAAATATTAAAAAGCTTTATAAACTTATAGGAGGAGACTTATGCTTGCAAAGCGTATTATCCCCTGCCTTGACGTGAACGGGGGCAGGGTTGTTAAGGGAGTTAATTTTGTAAATCTCATTGACGCGGGCGACCCCGTGGAATGCGCGAAGGCGTATAACGACGCCGGCGCGGATGAACTGGTTTTTCTTGATATAACCGCGTCGAGCGACAGCCGCGCTACTGTAGTTGATATGGTTGAGCGCGTCGCGCGGCAGGTGTTCATTCCTTTCACCGTTGGCGGAGGCATACGCACAGTTGAGGATTTTCGCACTATACTTAACGCGGGCGCGGATAAGGTGGCTGTCAATTCAGCGGCGATAAAACGCCCCGAGCTTATAAGCGAAGCGGCAGACAAATTCGGCAGTCAGTGCGTGGTGTGCGCGATTGACGCGAAGCGGATAACTGATAAAAGCGGCTGGGAGGTTTATCTGAACGGCGGAAGAGTGAACACGGGGCTTGACGCTCTCGAATGGGCGAAAAAAGCGGAAAGCCTCGGTGCGGGCGAGATACTTTTAACAAGCATGGACGCGGACGGAACAAAAGAGGGCTATGATATTGAGCTTACGCGCCGCGTGTCTGAAAATGCGTCGATACCTGTTATCGCATCCGGCGGAGCGGGAAGCATGGAGCATTTTGCGGATGCGTTTGAGAAGGGCATGGCAGACGCGGCTCTGGCGGCAAGCCTATTTCATTTTAAAGAAATTGATATATACGATTTAAAGAAATATTTATCTGAAAACGGAATTAGTGTGAGGTGCTGAATGAATAAACTGGAAAAACCTATGAATGATATTGGATTTTCATCATCAAAATCGTATATTATGGCGGATTTAGGGGCGTTTCATATTGTTCCGCTGCTGTTTTTGATGATTAAAATGGACATGATTTCCGTTGGCATGATGATTTTGCTGATGACGTTAAACCCGCTGTATGTTGTGATTATCGGGCTTGTGCGCGGCTGGCGCAGAGGCTTTGGCTGGAAGCTGCCGCTGCTTACGGGCGTTATTTTCGCACCGTCTCCGCTTATGTATTATATGCCGCTGGGAACTCCCGAAGAACTTATGTCCGCGGTTATGACAGCGATAATATTCACTCTGGTATACTGGATATTTTCATTCGGAGCGACTGCACTCGGCGCCGGTATCAGACGCGCTCTTAAATGGTAAAAATATAAAAATAAAAACTGACAGGGTGCTGCGCCCTGTCAGTTTTTATTTTAACCGAATTATGAACGAACCTCAATTCTGTATTCATATATTCCGGAACACTTTAAAATGATACAGCTTAATTGTTTAAAGCATCTTACAATAAATATTTGAAATAAAACTAACTATTGACAAACGTACAAATTTTGATAAACTATATGTATATATACAGAAAGGACGGAAAACAATGAAAAACCTTAAAAAAACTATGGATAAAATTGTCGCGCTCTGTAAAACACGCGGCTTTGTCTATCCTGGTAGCGAGATTTACG
This sequence comes from uncultured Clostridia bacterium, assembly GCA_949742185.1. Lineage (GTDB taxonomy): Bacteria > Bacillota > Clostridia > UBA1381 > UBA1381 > CATJNN01. Next base: position 2,090 of record CATJNN010000202.1, read on the forward strand.
GCGGACTTGCAAACACATGGGATTATGGTCCTCTCGGAGTGGAATTAAAAAACAACGTAAAAAAAGCATGGTGGAAAAAGTTTATTCAGGAATCAAAATATAATGTTGGCATAGACTGCGCGATTCTGATGAATCCCGAAACATGGGTCGCGTCGGGTCATGTGGGTGGTTTTTCAGATCCTCTTATGGACTGTAAAGAATGCAAAGCGCGCCACAGAGCCGATAAGCTTATAGAAGATTACGCTTTTGAAAACGGCGAGGAGATTGTTGTCGACGGCTGGAGCAAAGAAGAAATGCTTAAATATATAAGCGACAAAAATATTCCATGCCCGCAGTGCGGCAAGCATAATTTTACCGATATACGCGAATTTAACCTTATGTTTAAAACCTTTCAGGGCGTTACCGAGGATACTTCCGCACAAATTTATCTTCGCCCCGAAACTGCGCAGGGTATTTTTGTGAACTTTAAAAGCGTACAGCGAACAAGCCGTAAAAAAGTTCCGTTTGGTATCGGACAGGTTGGAAAATCATTCAGAAATGAAATAACTCCGGGAAACTTCACTTTCCGCACGCGTGAATTCGAGCAGATGGAGCTTGAATTTTTCTGCGCGCCCGGCACAGATTTAGAATGGTTCAAATATTGGAAAGAATATTGCATGAACTTTTTGCGTTCGCTCGGAATCAAAGAGGAAAATCTTCGTTTCCGCGACCATTCAGACGAGGAGCTTGCATTTTATTCAAATGCCACAAGCGATATTGAATTTGTTTTCCCGTTTGGATGGGGCGAGCTTTGGGGAATTGCAGACCGTACAGATTATGACTTAAAACAGCATCAGGAGCATTCCGGCGAAAGCATGGAGTATATTGACCCTGTAACAAACGACAGATATGTGCCCTATGTTATTGAACCATCTTTAGGCGCGGACAGAGTAACGCTCGCGTTTTTAGTCGAGGCCTATGACGAGGAGGATTTAGGCGAGGGCGACAGCCGCGTCGTTATGCATCTGCATCCCGCGCTTGCTCCCGTTAAAGCGGCTGTTCTGCCGCTTTCAAAGAAGCTTGGCGAGCAGGCGTCCGAGGTATACGAAAAATTATCAAAAAAATATAATTGCGAATATGACGAGGCTGGTTCTATCGGCAAGCGCTATCGCCGACAGGATGAAATCGGAACGCCTTATTGTATAACCTATGACTTTGATTCTCAGGAAGACGGCTGCGTCACTGTGCGCGAACGCGACAGTATGGAGCAGACAAGAATTAAAATAGAAGAACTTGAAGCCTTTTTTGCAGAAAAACTGGCATTCTAATTGTTTTTATAAAATATTTTTGGTGTTGCTCCGCAACGCGGTTAATAAAACCGGATTACGCTTTTACTATAGCAGAGCGTAATCCGGTTTTATCTCCTCAAACGCTTTTTAACTGCTGATTTAACTGTTTTTTCAGATAAAATAAAAATTTTCCTTGTAATTTTCTATAAAATATATTACAATAATAAATAATAAACATATGAAAGAATTGGAGGATTTTGTTTTATGGTATCAGCAGGAGATTTCAGAAACGGACTCACCTTTGAGCTTGACGGAAATGTTTTTCAGGTTGTGGAGTTTCAGCATGTTAAACCCGGTAAGGGCGCGGCGTTTGTAAGAACCAAGCTGAAAAATATTATTACAGGAAGCGTTGTTGAGCGTACTTTCCGCCCGACAGAGAAAGTTGAGCAGGCGCATATTGAGCGCAAAGATATGGAGTATTCGTATAACGACGGCGATATTTATTATTTCATGGATCAGGAAAGCTTTGAAATGACGCCTATAAGCAAGGCGGACGTTGGCGATACTCTTAAATTTGTCAAGGAAAATATGGTCTGCAAAATTTTATCTTATAAGGGCAGCGTGTTTGGAATTGAACCGCCCACATTTGTTGAACTTGAAGTGTCTGAAACAGAGCCGGGCATAAAAGGCGACACGGCAACAGGCGCAACAAAGCCCGCAACTCTCGAAACCGGCGCGCAGATTCAGGTTCCTCTGTTTGTTAACCAGGGCGAAATGATTCGCGTGGACACCCGCACGGGCGAGTATATGGAGCGCGTGTAAAAATTTAATTAAAAAATATATACACATAAAAATCTCTTATGTGCACTCTGCGGGTAAGAGATTTTTAATTATTTTCTGTGCCGGCGCAAAACGGCTGAAAGGAGATTTTTATGGCATATTTAGCTGAAAAGGTCGCGTATTGCAAGGGTCTGATGGACGGATTAAATCTTGAAAAGGAAAACGAAGCTGTCGCGCGCGTATTCAGAAGCATTCTTGATGTTCTTAATGAAATTGCATCTGCCGTCGATGATTTGGACGACGCGCATGATGATTTAAGCGAGCATGTACGATATTTAGAAGACGATTTGGATAATCTTGAAGATATTGTTGCAGGCGACTGCGATTTTGAACACGACGATGAGATTGACAAAGAATTCGGCTCCATGGACGATGACGACGACACCGATTATTTTGAAATTCATTGTCCTCACTGCAAGGAGGACGTAATGATTGATTTCGATATGATTGACGAAGAAAACAGCATTATTTGTCCAAACTGTAAAAGCGAGATTGAACTTGTTTTCGACTGCGGCGATGATGAATGTGATTGCTGCGGTGATGATGATTAAAAGCAACAAGCACGACTATCAGTTAACAGCATAGCATAAGCTATGCTGTTTTTTTGACCAGCCGCAAAAAAACATCTTTCATTTTTTTGTCGCCTTTTTATTACTTATATAAAAATCATTTACAAAATTAATATTATGTGATATATTAAATCTATAATTATACAAAATTCTTATTGAGGAGGATTACATAATGAAAAAGAAAATTTGGGGGTTAACGCTGCTTGTTTCAATGCTTGCGGCTTTTGCAGTATTCATACCAGCGGCAAATGCCGCCGTAACAAACGGAAACTGCGCCGACTACGGAGATTATATAGGCGGGCAATGGCAGTATAAATCTACTGCGACATGGACGTTTGACGACGTGACAGGAGCGCTTACAATAGGCGGAACGGGGTATGCTAAATTTAACACATCTGATTCTTCATTTCCTTTTGCAATGACTCAAGTTAAATCACTTTCTATTGCAGACAGCATAACGGGTCTTGAAGATTTTAACAGTTTAATAAATGTGCAGAGCTTTCCTAGCCTAAAAAATGTCACTAAAATAGGATGGCAAAGCTTTACAAATTGTGGTTTTAAAAGAGTCGTACTACCGGAATGTATAACAGAGATTGACAATAACTGTTTTACGGGATGCAGTAATCTTGAGTATTTGGAGTTTTCTCCGAACATGACCAGAATTCCATATGAAACGGCCATGTCAATTCCAACATTAAAAACGGTTAAAATTCCTGATACTATTAACAAAATAGAGTTTTCTGCTTTTTTAGACTGTAATCTTACCGATGTTTTCTATGGCGGAACAAAAGCTCAATGGAATACGTTAATTGCAGACTATAATACACATTATGATAATCCTGACCGCTCTAATCCTTTAGCGAACGCAGTTATTCATTGCAGCGACGGCAATATAGGCAATGCACCTGCGCCAAAAAATAACCTGTACACGGTCTCCGGCGGCGCTACAACTTTCCATATCCCTGTAACCATCGCAGAAGCTGCGTCTTATAAGGTTGAAGTTAAGGTTACACGAGGCGGCAGCGCAAGCGAGAACAGCGTTACTGCTTCGGTTGCGGCAGGCGGCCAAAATGTTGACGTTGATATTCCTCTTGCATTATCTATCGGAGATATAATAACAATCAGAACAACTAAACAGAATTAAAATCTAATAAATGAATAACTGTTTATCAGAAACAAAAAACCATCTGTCGTTTTTATAAACGACAGATGGTTTTAATATATCATACTCTAAACTGCTAAACACATCAATACGCCGACATTAGCCTATGCTTTCATTCAATCAATTCACAAAATAATTATAAAAAACGGAAAAATCCTTTGCCCTTCCCGTTTTATCTGCAAAATCATATGAATTTACCATCAGAAGAAAATGTTATAAATCAAGCGGATTAAACTCCATATCAATCTGCTTTTTCTTTTTCTGAGACGCAAGCGGATTCATCATAAGAAAATATCTGCACGCGTCATAGTCGTGGTCCTCCACCTGAGTATCTATATCCTCAGGATTTGTATTATCATAAATCAACGCGGGAATTGTGCGTATAAAAGGCTTGCACGTTCTGAAAACATAAAGCATAGGCAAGCCCTCGTCATCAAAACGAAGTCTGTAATGAAGCTGCATTTTTCCAGCCAAGCGCGCGTTATTGCCTTTTTCAAAAAAAATCCCCTCTCGCTCAAACATATTAATAATAGTACCATCGCTCCCGCGGCTTGCATCCCAAATCGCCGGGTCGGCAACGCCGCATACTCTGCGTCCCTGCTCATATTCATTTTCAATTTCACGTATTCTGCGCGCGATAATCGACGGCTCGAGCTTAAGCCCCGTATTCGGACTATCGGTGCAGCCATAATATTGACGGTACAGATATGCCCGTCCGTCATAATCTATGGCCCACCATTGAACCGCGAACGGTTTGGAATATCCGAAGTCAAAGCTTCTGTACCTTCGCCAGCCGTCAGGAATTTCAAACGGTTCTATAACATGCGTATATCTGCGGGATTTGTACCCCTCAGAATTATCACGGAATTCTGAAAATACCTGTCCGCTGAAGCTGTTCCAGTCCCCATCCAAAAGAGCGCGGCGTTCATTGTCGGGCTGAAGCGCAAGATTGGCAATATAATCGGGGTCGTTTTCAAGCAAAATTTCATTGTCAAACACAGTTGCCGGAATAAACGCTCGCGAACGCTTGTATTTCAAGCCGTTCACTGTATACTCTTCATAATATGTTTTAAACGGTTCTTTTCCTTCAATAAATCTTTTCTTCACCCACGCATGTCCAATACCGCCGGGATTGCATGTCGCGCGCACATAACAGCGCGTATCCGCTCCTGATGGACGGTTTCGGCTTATCAAATATGAATATTCTTCCCATGTAAAATGCGTCAGCTCGTCAAATCCTATGAAATCAAACTGCTGTCCCTGATATTTAAATTTGTCTCCGGAGTGTGGAATTGACGCAAACACTATTGCAGCGCCCGACGGAAACGTCCATATATGTTTTGTGCTGTTAAATTTCGCTCTCGGAAACGCGCTTTTATAAAGCGCCTGAGAACGGTCGATAAGCTCACGGCACTCCGTTATAGTTTTTCTGAAAATAATTCCGCGGTAATTAGGAATATGTACTTGTCTGAGCGCCTCGGCAATAAGCGCGTCGCTTTTTCCTCCTCCTGCAGCCCCGCCGTACAGAACCTCATCCTCACCTCGCTCAAGAAACGCAGTCTGTTTTTTTTGCGGGGTCCACAGCACTTTCATTTCCATTCACCTCCCTGATTGCAGGAAGTTCCACCACGCCCCCCGCCTCATTTTTATACTTTTCACTTTTCTCGGTATTTTTAACATCCGGCGATAAATAACCGAGATTTACCAAAAGCTCTCTCAGCGCTTTTTCATCGGGCGCGCATTTCTTCCTCACTTCAGTTTTGATAGAAACCTTATCGCCGTTAGCATCTGTTATAATCTTTTTTCTTTCCGTCCGCACTTCAATCTGAGGCGTTCTGCCGCTGATGATTTCCAGATATCTTTCAGCCGCTTTTTTTGTGGTTTTATCCATTTTTATCATTCTCCTTTCACAATTTATGACCGATTATATATTAATATCCCCATATGATTTCATGCTTGCAGGATTTTTGCAAAAAGCTTGTATTATATCAATAAAACTGTTATAATGTATGAAATAAGGTTGGTGTAGAATTATGGCAAGAGAATATGACATGAAAAATCTTGGTACGCGGGTGAAACAAATGCGCGCAAAGCTTGGCATAACACAAGCGGCTCTTGCCGACAGGCTGGGCATTTCGCGCACCTGCGTAACAAACTGGGAAACAGGCAGCCGCGTAGTAGATATTCAGTATTGGGAAGCTCTGTCCGATATTTTCGGTATAAGCATTGAAATATTATGCGGCGCGAACGAATTTGACGGTGATATCGAGCATATAGATTTATCGCGTCTATCGAAGCAAAACCGCCGTCTTCTTATTGATTATTACTTTAAACTTCTTAAAGAGGATGGTTTTTCTCCAATTTAAAAAATAATCCTTGACAACCATCCTGCAAATGTATATAATATTATAGTTCAAAAGAAGAACATCCTTGCCCAAAAGGAAATTTTGGGACATAAGTCCATAAGGAGGTGTACAGAGATGGCTGAAAAAGCATTGAACAGCTACGAAACAATTTTTATCATTGACCCGACACTCGGTGAGGAACAGGTAAAAGCGGTTCAGGACAAATTCACAAACCTAATTGCAGGAAACGGTTCTGTAGAGTCGATTGACGAGTGGGGCAAGAGAAGACTTGCCTACGAAATTAATGACAAAAACGAGGGCGTGTATGTGCTCGTTGATTTCAAGGCAGATGCGGATTTCCCGAAGGAACTGGACAGACAGTACAGAATCACCGACGGTATTCTGAGAACGATTATCATCAGAAAAGAAATCAAATAATGCACGACTGGGAAAGAAAGTGGTGTGATTTATGAACAAAGTTATTTTAATGGGACGTTTAACGCGCGACCCTGAAATGCGTCAGACAACATCGGGCGTATCTCTTGCCCGTTTTTCAATCGCTGTAAATCGCCGTTTCTCGCGGGACGGTCAGCAGCAGGCAGATTTTATTAACTGCACAGCATGGCGCCAGACAGGCGAATTCATCTGTAAATATTTCCGCAAAGGCTCAATGATTGCGGTTGTCGGCTCGCTTCAGTCAAGAAGCTGGGACGGCACAGACGGTCAGCGTCACTATGCTACGGAAGTATCAGTTGAAGAAGCATATTTCACGGGGTCAAAAACTGAAACAGGCACGGCGGGCGTAGGCTATCAGCAGCCCTCAGG
>CATJNN010000203.1 GCA_949742185.1 uncultured Clostridia bacterium
CAAGGGTCGACGCAGGCAGAACCTCTATTCCGAATTTGTCAAATGATTTTTGCATGTTAGCGTTGGGGATAATAACGGTCCGTATTCCTGTCTCCTTAGCGCCGTTTATTTTTGCTCCGACTCCGCCGACTCCGGCAATCATTCCTTTAATTGTTACCTCTCCGGTAAATGCGGTGCGGTTGTCAACGGGCAGATTTTTAATAGCTGAATAGCATGCGCAAAACATAGCCACTCCCGCCGACGGTCCGTCTACCATCATTCCGCCGGGGATGTTTATATGAATATCGTATTCTGACGCGTCGATGCCGCATACGTTATAAAGAGCGTCCATAACGTTATCCGCCGCGCTGCGGGCTGTGCTTGTACGTGAAAGCTTTTGTCTGCCGCTGTCAATCATTTCGCTTTCCATAATACCTGTACATAAAAGTCTGCCTTTGCCGCCCGACGCTTTTTGTACCGACGCTTCAACAGTGATAACTATACCCTCGCCGTCTCCTGTTACCGCAAGACCGTGAACAACGCCTATCCGCTCGCCGTCGGTCGCGCTGTAATGATAACGCGGTGATAAACGGCTTGTTTCAATCACCCATTCCACGTCTCGGACAGTTATTTTTTTACGGTTTTCCAGTGCGGCGACTCCTGAAAGTGTCTGCACCATTCCTACTGCGTCTCGTCCGTTTTGCGCGTACTGACACATCAAGTTAATTCCTTTCTCGTCAATTTCAATATCAAGCTTATCGACCGCGTTATCAATAATTATCCGTATATCATGCTCGTCAAGTCCGCGGAAAAATATTTCCACGCATCTCGAGCGTATTGCCGGAGGAATTTCCTCGGGTCTGCGCGTTGTCGCGCCAACAAGACGAAAATCAGCGGGCATTCCTTTTTCAAAGATGTCATGCACATGTGCGGGAATATTTTTATTTGTTTTCGAATAATACGCGCTTTCAAATGTGACTTTTCTGTCTTCAAGTACCTTTAAAAGTTTATTTATTTGTATGCCCTGCAATTCTCCTATTTCATCTATAAATAAAATGCCGCCGTGCGCCTTGCTCACTGCGCCCTCTTTTGGCTGGGGCGAGCCTGCCTGACCGTATGCGCCGGCGCCTTGGTAGATAGGGTCGTGAACCGAGCCTATAAGCGGGTCGGCAATGTTGCGTTCGTCATAGCGTACGGTTGTGGCGTCTATTTCAACAAACTTGCTGTCTTCGCGAAACGGTGATTTTCCAAGCTTTTTCGCTTCAGCAAGGGCAACGCGCGCTGCCGCTGTTTTCCCGACTCCGGGAGGACCGTATAAAATAACGTGCTGCGGATTGGGACCGCAAAGCGCAATTTTCAAAGCCTTAACGCCTTCCTCTTGTCCGACGATTTCATTGATATTTTCAGGACGTGTTTTTTCAGTTAGAGGTTCTGTAAGTGAAATGCGGCGCATGCGGTTTAACCGCTCCAGCTCCTCGTGCGACTCCTCGTCAAGCCCTTTGCTTGACGACCGCTGCCCACGCAGCTGTCCCCAAAAATATATACCGACTATCACAGAAAAAAATAGCTGTATAGTAACAACCAATGTATTCATATATTTTGTTTCTCCTTGCGTTTTTTCTTATTATTGCTCAAAGAAAAAACAGTATACAAAAACATTTGACAAAAATTTGTTCGTATGATATGATGTACCAAAAGGCGAAAGGATGTTCGGAATATGGATGTATTTGATAAACTGACAATACTTTCTGGAGCGGCTAAATATGATGTTTCATGCACTTCAAGCGGCTCTGAGCGGCAGAATAAAGCGGACGGAATAGGGAGCGCGTCTAAATGCGGCATATGCCATACATGGACAGGCGACGGACGCTGTGTGTCGCTTTTAAAAATTCTTTTCACAAATTTTTGCGCATACGATTGTCAATACTGTGTGAATCGTTCCTCTAACGACGTGCCGAGGGCGTCGTTTACTCCGGAAGAGATAGCTGAGCTTACAATAAATTTTTATAAACGCAATTATATTGAAGGATTGTTTTTAAGCAGCGCTGTTTTAAAAAATCCCGATTACACAGCCGAGCTTCTTATAAAAACGCTTTCTCTGCTGAGAAACGAATACAAGTTTAACGGCTATATCCATGTTAAAGCTATTCCGGGCGCATCGCCGTTTTTGATTGAACGTTTGGGTTATCTTGCGGATAGAATAAGCGTTAATATTGAGCTTCCGAGCGAACAGTCTCTCGCTTCTTTTGCGCCGCAAAAGAGCAAAGCGTCAATTCTCGCGCCAATGAAGCAAATCCGTTCGTCTATTGAAGAAAGCGCGCATTCGCTTTCTATATATCGCCATGCGGAAAAGTTTGCTCCGGCAGGGCAGAGTACCCAGATTATTATTGGCGCTACACCCGAAAGCGACCGTAAAATCCTCACTCTTTCAGAGGCGCTTTACCGGAAATACAGTTTAAAACGCGTTTTTTATTCGGCGTATGTTCCGGTTGGAACAAATCCGCTGCTTCCCGTAGCTCAGCCGCCGCTTCTTCGCGAGCATCGTTTGTATCAGGCAGACTGGCTTCTTCGGTATTATGGCTTCAACGCCGACGAGCTGCTGGACGAAAAAACTCCGGATTTTAATCCGATTATAGACCCTAAGTCGAACTGGGCGCTTGCTCATCTCGATCAGTTTCCTACTGAAATTAACACGGCGCCGTATGAAATGCTTTTGCGGACTCCGGGGATTGGTATTCGCGGCGCGCAGAAAATCACAGCGGCGCGCAGAGCGCATATTCTTGATTTTGAGGATTTAAAAAAGCTGCGTATTTCAATAAAACGCGCAAGGTATTTTATTACCTGCAAAGGGAAGTATGCCGACGGTATAAAAATCCGTCAGGAATATTTGTCGCCGTTGCTGCTGGCTGAAAAGCCCGTTGCGCAGTATGGTCAGGTCAATATATTTGATATGCTTCCGAAGGAGGAAACTGCAAAATGTCTGACTGCGAACTGATATATACCTACGACGGCACGTTTGACGGTTTTTTATCATGCGTATTTTCCGTATACGAAAACAGAGAAATACCTCGCAGAATTTCAGAAACAAAAAACTTACAAAACAGACTTGACTGCGAATATAAGCATATTACTACGGACCGTGAAAAATCGGATAGGGTATATGCCTCAATTCGCGATAAAATTTCATATAGGGCTATACGCAATGTTTTTTACGCGTTTTTATCCGATAAGCCTAATAAAGAGAGACTTATCCTTGACTATATACGAGTGGGATATCAATACGGCAGACGCGTTGATAATCACCTTCTGCTTAATCCGGTAAACTTTGTGGTTTCAGCCGAACGTTTTGTCCGCGGCGAAGCGCACCGCATGCTGGGGTTTGTGCGGTTTTCTGAGCTTGAACAGGGCGTGTATTACAGCGCTATTCAGCCTAAAAATAATGTTCTGCCTATTATAGCGCCGCATTTTGCGCATCGGTTTGCTAATATGCCATGGCTGATACACGACCGCGGGCGTAATCTGTGCCTTGTACATCTTTCTAAAAACTGGTATATTACTGACGTTGCTGGGCTTCCCGCGCTTAAGTTTTCGGACGATGAAACAAAATATCGCAAGCTTTGGCGGCAGTTCTATAAGACGCTTGAGATTAAAGAACGTCATAATGAAAAGCTTCAGAAATCGTTTGTTCCGTTGTATTACCGCAGATATTTGACGGAGTTTTATTAATTGTGTTTGTAGAGCGGACTCTTAAAATAGTTTGGGGATAATGCTCTTACGTGCTTTAAACCGATGTAATTTTCTTGACTTTAATATTCTATTGATTTATAATTTAATCAGGAGGGATGGTAGATGGATAGAATTGAAAAAGCGGTGCAAAATTTTAAAGACGGTTATAATTGTTCTCAGTCAGTGGTTGCGGCATATGCGGATTTGTTTGATGTTAGTATGGAAGACGCGCTTCGCATGTCCGAGCCTTTCGGAGGCGGGGTAGGACGTATGCGCCGAACCTGTGGGGCTGTAACGGGAATGTTTATGCTTGCAGGGCTTAAATACAGCAAGGCTCAGGCGGGAGATTTGCAGACCAGAAAAAGGGTTTATGAAACGGTTCAGCAAATGAATAAAATGTTTGAAGAGAGAAACGGAGGCACGTCAATATGCGCAGAGCTTCTCGGATTGCAGCTTCCGAAGGATAACGGAGCCGAGCCGACTCCACGTACTGAAAAATTTTATAAAAAACGTCCGTGTATAGGATGTATTGAGGAATGCGCGCGGATTACCGAGGAGCTTTTGCTGAGAGAGGAATAATATCAAAACGGAGGAGTTACTATGATAAACAAAAAAATACCGCTGAGAAATCAGTATAACGACACGGAAGCATATATAACAACCTACATATTGGAGGATGTTGTTGCAAGACAGAAAAAGCGTCCGCTTGTGCTCATTTTTCCGGGCGGAGGGTATGGTTTTCGTTCTCCCAGAGAGGGCGAGCCTTTGGCGTGCGCATTTAATGCGATGGGTTTTCACGCTGTAGTTGCAGAATATACTGTTGAAACGCCGTATCCGCAGTCTCTGAAGGACGCGTCGGACGCGGTTGTTTGCGTGCGCAAGCATGCCGAGGAGTGGAACGCAGACAGTGAGAAAATATTTGTGTGCGGCTCGTCTGCCGGAGCGCATCTTGCCGCAAGTATAGGTGTTATGTTCAGCAAAGAAACGGCAATAGCCAGGGAGGATAAGCTTAATCGTCCGAACGGAATGATTTTATGCTATCCTGTGGTTTCATCGGGTGAATTTGCGCATCGGGGTTCTTTTGACAATATCGGGGCGGTCACTCCCGAACTGCTTGAAAAAACTTCAATGGAGCTTCAGGTTGATGAAAATCCCCCGCCGGCATTTATATGGCACACGTTTTCCGATAATGCGGTTCCTGTAGAAAACAGTCTTCTTCTTGCGGAAGCAATGCGCAGGAAGAATGTCCCGTTTGAGCTTCATATATATCCGGAGGGGCAGCATGGATTGTCGCTTGCGACTGAGTTTACGGCTGAAAATGAAGGCGGCGTTATGCCTCATGTTCAAAACTGGATAACTCTTGTCCGAAAATGGATTGAACTGTTTTAGCTGGAGGATTAAATGAAAAAGTCTTATTTAGCTTTAATTGCCGCTGTTATAATTTCGGTTGCGGGGGTTGGGACTTATCGACATAACTCATCGGAGGATGCTCCGGTTAATTTGTCAGGTGAAGAAACGCTGTCAGTTCATTATATTGACGTTGGGCAGGGTGACAGCGAGTTCATACGATTTCCCGACGGGAGAAATATGCTTATTGACGCTGGCACGAGCAAGGCAGGGGAGGAGCTTTTATCATATCTTGATAGTCAGAAAGTGCAAAGAATTGATTATCTCATCGCTACGCATCCGCATGCCGACCATATTGGTTCAATGAGCGATGTGGTGAAAAAATACGATATAGGTGAAATTTATATGCCAAAAGCTGCGGCCACAACCAAAACGTATGAAAATCTTTTGACGGAAATTGATAAAAAAGGACTTAGTATAAATACGGCGCGGGCAAATGTGGATATAATAAATGAAAACGGTTTGTCGGCAATTATTCTTGCGCCGAATTCACAGTCATATGAAGATTTGAATAATTATTCTGCAGTGGTTAAGCTGGTTTATGGAAACAACAGCTTTTTATTTACCGGAGATGCGGAGGATATTTCTGAAAATGAGATGCTATCTGCATATGCGGATTTGAAGTCTGATATTTTAAAAATTGGTCATCACGGCAGTCATTCTTCAACTACAGACGCTTTTCTTGACGCAGTATCGCCTGCGGCGGCTATTATAAGCTGCGGGAAGGATAACAGTTATGGTCATCCGCACACAGAAACGCTTAACGCTTTGTCCAAACGTAATATAACCGTTTACAGAACCGACCAAGATGGCAGTATTGTTTTAGACTGCGATGGAAAAACGATTCAAAAAAGATAACGGGAGTGAAGAAAATGTATATTACAATAGACAGATTTGAAGGAGACTTTGCTGTTGCGGAAATGGAAACAGGCGAGACGGTTAATATTCCGCGCTGTATTGCGCCTGACGCTAAGGAGGGTGATGTGTTGTTGGTTTTGATTGACGATGACGAGACGGAGCGCAGAAAAAAGAAGATTGATGATTTGATGAACAAGCTTTTTAAAGATTGAGGAGGCGGTTAAATGGATAAATCAGTTTTATATGACCTGTCGTATGGATTGTATGTTATTGGAACGGAAGCGAATGGCATACCAACTGGCTGCATTGTAAATACTGTATTTCAGCTTACGTCGGAGCCGCTTACGATAGCGGTCAGTCTTAATCATAATAATTATACTACAGAATGTATACAAAATAAGCGTGAGTTTACTGTGTCAGTCCTTACTGAAAAAACAGAGGCATCTCTTATTGGCGGGTTTGGATTTCAATCAGGACGCGATTCGTATAAATATGAGAATGTTGAGTACAAACAGATAATAAATCAGTTGCCTGTGCTCACAGAGCAGGCGGCAGGCTGGATGAGTTGTTCTGTGGATCAGATTATTGATGTTGGTACGCATGTTTTGTTTGTTGCACATGTATTGGATGCCGAACGTATATCTAAGGACGAGCCGATGACATATGATTATTATCGAAATGTTATAAAAGGAAAAGCTCCGGCAAACGCGCCGACTTATCATCCTGAAGACGATGAGGATACCGGAATCGATTCATACGAATGTGATATATGCAAATATGTGTATGAGGGAGATGTATATTCTTTGCCAGATAACTGGGTATGTCCTATATGCGGCGCTGATAAGAGCCATTTTAAGAGAAAGCAGAATAATAGTTGATGTGATGCAATAATGTTTTGATAATATAAAAAAACCACACAAAAGGTGCAGATTAATATAAGATTGATTTTGCATCTTTTGTGTGGTAAGCAGTATTAGATATTACGGATTATACAGTCTTTAAATGCGTGTTTGGAGTTTATTTTATAAACATTATTAATTTCTATGTAATAAAAATTGAGTTAATAGTGAATATTTAAATAAAAAGTGTTGACAAACTAAAATGTTTTTGATATAATAATCTGCAGATTCGGAGAGATGTCTGAGCGGTCGAAAGAGCCGGTCTTGAAAACCGGTGACGGGCAACCGTCCGTGGGTTCGAATCCCACTCTCTCCTCCATTTAATATTTTGAGTATGCATTTGCTTCGGCGCAAATGCATAATTTATGGAGAAGTACTCAAGAGGCCGAAGAGGCGCCCCTGCTAAGGGTGTAGGTCGGGAAACTGGCGCGAGGGTTCAAATCCCTCTTTCTCCGCCATTCAGTCTCTCGCGGACTGAGACAAAAAAGAAACTATTTCGGTAGTTTCTTTTTTCATTTTCAAGTAAAACTCAGGCGCTTGCTTTTTCTGCAAGCGCCTATTTAATACTCGTTCCTATCTGCCACAACGTTGAATTTTCCTAAATCAAAAAGCCCGTCGGAATCTTTTTTATCCTTTTGGGTTTTTGGCGGCGTATCTGTCGGCAGAATATTCAATTTAATTTCAATATGGTCTTTATAAACAATTACCCGTTCCACAAACAAATCTATGAGTTTTTTGCCTGCGTCAAGCGTCCCTTGTTCAAAAAGGCTCTTGGCTCTTGAAAATAACCGTTTGAGTTGTGTTTTTGAAATCATCTTCTTTGATAATTCCCTATCAAGCCTATATATATTGTCTTCAATAACAATCTTTTCATTTTCAAGGCTCTCCAAACGCTCTATAACAGCTTTTGAGCCTGTATTAGCAATCACGTCAACTAAATTATCAATTTGTTTGGAAATATCCTTCAGCCTGTTCTCCGCATTGATTTTGGATAGCTTGACGCTGCTTTCTTTTTCGATAATAAACGCATTGATAGTATCGAAAATTTTTGGAATTATGCTGCTGTCGAATATGATATCCGAAATCCTATTTAAGACTGTATTTTCAATCAGTTCTTTGCGAATCTCTTTGTTATGGCACTTCTTTTTGCCATTCTGACGTGAACAACGATAGCTTATGTATTCGGGATGGTCAGCGCGTGCTTTGCGCTTATTTCCGCTGTAAGGGCTGCCGCATTCACCACAGTAAATTTTTCCGGATAGCAGATAGTTTGCCTTTGCATTATCCCGCCCTGCCTTATGCTGCCGCTCTCTCATTTTAGTCTGTACCGCCTCAAAGTCTTCCTTGCTTATGATTTGCGGAACAGCGCCCTCAATCCGTATAATGTTTTCGTTTTCCGCTTTTCCGTATCTGATAGGTTTTCCACTGCCCTTATATTTGGGCGCGACAAGGTTATATGTATAAACTCCTGTGTATTTCAGATTATGTAATATTGAATTTATACTGTTTTTTCCGAATGTCTGCCCTCGTTTGGTTTTATATCCATTGGCATTTAATTCGTTTATAATTTCGGAATAACCGCATCCGTCCAAATACATTCTAAAAATCATTTTTACCGCTTCTGCCTCTGTTTCATTGATAATCAACTTTTGCGTCAACTTGTCAATATCATAGCCCAGCGGAGGTTTACCGCCTGTGGCTCTTGCGTCTAAGGCGTTTTCCCTTAATCCTTTCCGTACTTCACGCTGTAAATTCAGGCTATAGTATTCTGCCATTCCCTCCAAAACACTTTCAAGTATGACCGATTCCGGATTATCTTGCAGATTTTCGGTGACAGAAATCAATCTAACGTTGTGCTGCTTTAAAAAATTCTTGTAAATAGCCGCATCGTAGCGATTTCTCGCAAACCTATCTCCCTTATAGATGACGCAGGCACTCTGAACTCACTTGGAATCAGCGCATTTATATATGCCGCCGGCGATGCTGTCTCAGCTTGACTTAGGTCGTCGTTTTTCGCCAGTACCGTCAGACGGATAGATTCATCAGCCGGCAGCCGTTTATAACAAAGCGCCCGCAGGGTTGCGAGAAACGACTGATCCGGCGCATTTTGTGCAGTGATGTTTGAAAACAGCCGGTCTGCTGTTTCGCCCGTCAGAGTTGTTTCGGCAATTCTCTTGTTAAACATCGTTCCCGGCATTGTCTGCTTTGACAACGTTTAACAAATAACATTTCTCGGTAATGCCAAAGTCTGCAAATGTTTTATCCAAATCACCGGGGGCAAGGGTAGAGCCGTCAAGGTTCATCATACCGCGCGTATAGTCGATTTCCGCTGCTTCCAGTGCCTCTCGCAGGGTCGTGTTCTCGTCTAATATCTCGCTTGTTCTTTTTACATTGTTTCCCATCGTTACTTTAATCATTTGATGTTTCCTCCTTTAAAATAGTTTGGAGGACTGCCGCCGCAGTCCTCCGATGTGTGCTTTTATACAATTACTTCAATATTTTCGGTGATTGCACTGCGTTCAGCCTGAATTTCACTCAACGCTTCCAAAATATTTTCTTCAATTCTGTTCAAGCTTGCAATCGCCAGTCCTGCCTTGTCTAAGACATATTCCTTGGCATTCTCTACGTCTGCCGGAATCGGCAGCGTTGCCGTTGCCAGCTTGTTTTCATCGTTGGATATGCCGCCAAAGCTGACGCCGTAATCGCTCAGGCTGCTGCCGCCGACTCCCACCTTAAAGAGCGCTTCCTTTGTTTCGGGATCTACCAGCGCCAGAGCCGAGGGACGGAACTTCTTAACCGTTTCCAAATCCTCCATAGAAATTTCCGATGTTACTACATAACTGTTTCCTGCAATTGTGATTTTTGCCATTTTTACTTCACTCCTTCATAAATTTTGTTTGATTGTTTTTGCTTTTTGCGCATAAAGAAAGACTCCCATGCGGAGTCCTTCTTTGCCGCGTTACGCGGCTAACAACCACAGCTTTCCGTTGACGTCCTTGTAGTTTTAGCGAGATTGTCAATAAATCTTACAACAGATTTAAGCACCGATGTTACTGCGGTCATAACCAACAATGCAATCTCAAGAAATTTCCTTTTAAACACCTTCGCGACCTCCTTCCATATTTTTATCAAGCAGAGTAAATGCTTTCCTGTCTGCTATTTATATAATATATAGCTGAAAGTCGGGAAGATGGGGTTAGGGGAAAATAAAAAAATAACGCCCTCCCAAAACGGGAAGGCGTTATGTACCAAATGATAATTTTAACTGTCCATTTGTTTCTTTTTTGCCGATACCATATCTTGAAATTGCCGAAACGCATGATAATTATTTTGTCTGCACTTCGGGCAAGGATTGGCAAATGTCTGCACCTGCCCCAACTTATACGGGCATTTGGAACAAGGCGGCTTTATTTTGTTTATAATATCTTTTGTGGTCATTAAGCGTCCTCCGGTTTCACAAAAAACTGTTTCAGAGCATGAGTTGTCTGATCAAACCCATAACAGAATCGCCGATTATCATTTTATTCATAAAGAACCGAAAGAAAGTCTGTAAAATTATTTGCCACTTCTTCAACATCAAGATTTTCATGATTAATGAATACAACATGGTTATTATTTTTATCAAAGCATATAATATTACCATAATTGTCAATAGCAAATGGAATATATTTACCTCTTAATTCTTCCTTATTCCACTTAAAAATATTCCATACAGTTTCTTTATCCTCTTTATTGAAAGACAAAAGAGATTTTATTGCTCTTTCTTTGGTTTTTGCTGTATCAAAAGTTTTTTTACTTGGTCTACCGCCATTGTTTTCTATTACACATTTTTTGAAATCCTCAGTAAAAGCATATCTTGCTGTAATCTCAAAATCTCCGATAAGACCGTTATCAGTTAATTTTTTAATATATTTCCATTCCATAATTAATTCTCCTATCTGTTTTCATTTCCGCCGCCCCATATTACGCGACCACCAGTATGTCCGGTTTTTTGATGTGTTTCCGTATCAACTAATTGCATTTTACCCGCTTCAGCATCGTGATGCCAAGTATAACCATCGGGTGTATCTCCGTTTTCTATTTGCTCTAACTGTTCGGCATCAAACTGTTCCCGCAAATCCTGATTATTTTCAATTGCTTCTTTAAGTTGTTTGTTACATTCTTCAAACTGCTTGCTATCCGAAGCTTCATATAGTTCTTCCGGTAGTTGAGCATCAAATTTACTTTCAAATTTCGGAACAACAACCTCGCGTTTTTCACCATTAACTTCAACTTCTTTTCGTTCGAACGGAACACCCGTTTTGGGATGTTCTTTACCCTCAAGATGTTCGTTTCTCCATTCGTCATCACCTTCTCCGGCATCATCCCATTTATTCAACATTTTTTCAAGAATAGCATCAGCTTCTTCTTTGCTGATACGTGGTTCCATATAGTCAATATAAGGATTTTCTTCAAGTACGGAGATTTCTAAATTTTTTGATTCAATCATATATGCCCATTCCTTCCCTTATCAACTTTTTCAACATACGCCCTATATAGCTGATATGTTTCGCAATCCCTGTCTGCTTGACCTTTTAAAATCAATGCATTTATGGTTTGCGCACGCTCTATGTTATTATCTATCACGCCTTTGAGAATAAAGGCAATTGTATCATCTACTCTGTCAGGTGATTTTATCATTTTTAACTTTTCAAAATTTGGAGACTCAGTTGCAACTGCGTATAAAATTGCAGCCTTATTTTCAACAGTACTATCGCTTTGTAAAAGTTTAATAAACGATGTTTTTGTTAACGCAGACAGTCCCGAAAGGGCAACGCGTTCTTCATCAAAGGATATGTTTTCATCCGTTCTTAACACATAATCTACAATTTGTTCAAGCAACACTTTGTCGTTACATTTGTCTAGCATCGTTTTATCAAAATTGTCCTGTTGCTTTTTCTTATCAGTAAACTTGTCGACTTTACACAAAACGGGGTTTATCCAATCATTTTGATATATTACCGCAACACCTAAAGGCTGCTTTGCCAATTCTTTGATTTGCTCATCATTTAGTGTTGCTGCCTTCCCTACCAATTCTCTGTCTGAACAATCAGGCAATCTGTGAATTATCTTTGTATTAGTATTTCTGATAACTGACATATCAAGTAGACCTGGGGATTGGTCTGCAATAATAAATCCCTCTCCAAACGCACGAAGTTCTGCAATTGAGTTTGCAAGCATTTCTACTGATTTGCCTATAAGATTTGAACTTTCGCTTGATTGTTCTGTCGATGTTCTCTTCAACAGATTATGTGCCTCTTCCAAAATGGTAATATGTTTTAAATTACTATTATCCAGAGCGTCATTTGAAATTCTGTACTCTTGTAGTTTCATAACAAGTAAGCCCATAATCATTGATTTTGTTTCCATTGAACCAACTCTACTCAAATCTACAATTACATTTTCGTCAAAGAGTACTTTATCGTTTATTGCTTCTGCAACAAATATCTGTCCGTAAATACCGTTTACAAGAGATTTAAGCCTTGTTACTAAAGCACCGGTATAATCTCCTTTATTGTCAGCAGAATATTCACTTTCTTTGAGAACAAGTCTTATTTCTGCAAGTACATCCTTGAATGTCGGAAATATATTCTTGTTTATGTTATTTTCTGATGTAGTTATATCCCAACCGGCATTTTCGTATGCTCTAATAACAGCGTCCTTTAATATTGCCGGCATTGCTGCATACATAGGCCAGCATACATTGAATATTTCAACCAGCCTGTCAATATGCTCTGATACAAGAATGTTTTCGGGGAATGAAAAAGGATTAATTTTCAGCAATTTCGCAAGTCGCGGATTTGTTCCATATACGGTTACATCATTTCTTCCTCCGAATACATCCTTATACTCGCCCTTTGCCGGTTCCACAACAAGGAATGGGATACTTTTCCCAAGTAGCTGATTCAAAATCTTATGCACCGTATTACTTTTGCCTGAACCGGTAGAGCCTGTCACAAACGTATGCATCGTCAGAGAATCAATGTCGAGGTTTACGGCAGTATCGGTCTTTGTTCCCATAGTGAAGATATTGCCAAGGCGTAGTTTTCTACGATTTGTTTTTTCACCATAAGAAACGACCTCTTTACCAAAATCAGCGTGTTCAATTACGGGAAACCCACACACAGATTTTCTCGGGAGTCCCATCTGAATTGCCAACTCATTACTGCTCAAAAGAGACGATGCAGTAACTGGTAAGCACCCTTGCTCGGTCGGATAGGCAAACACGGGATGAATAAAGTTAGTAATATAGTCTTTCAAAATCGGCAGCTCTTTCTCTTCGTGCTTACCCCAATGATTTATTGCAGAAGTTTCAACGCCGGACTTAGAACCTTTCATAAGAGCCTTATAAGTTCCCGCTGCCATTTCTGCAGTTTCTTGACTATCGGAAAGGAAGTAAGCAGCACATTCCCACATACCGAGACTTTCGCACTCGTCAAGGCGTTTCAACTGCAAATCAATTCTATCAAGGGTGTTAAGCAAGGTTTTGTTCTGCATGGTCAACTGCATATTCTCAGTTTTTCCGGAAGTCAACCCGCGAGTATGCGTTTGGGTTTCAGAGGTGCTTTCGTTTTCGCCAACAGATTCTCCTTCATTGTAACTCTCGTTTTCAGCAAAATTTTCGTTTACAGACTGACCCTTGGTTTTTGTGGCAGGATTATAAGCGCCTAAAGCAATTTGTCCCGCTGTAAGCGCTCCCGCAGCAACAAGGCTTGCTCCGCCGGTGAGAGGAGCCGCAGCTACACTCAATGCACCAAGAGCAACGTTTCCCACCGTTTTTGCCAAAGTACCAAAAATATTAGCCTTAGAAACGGATTCAGTTTCGGAAGTGCCCTTTGAGTAAGTTGTACCCTTTGTTGTTCCGGTAGTCTTAGTATAAGACGTTCCGGTAGTTGTTCCATGCGACAGAGCATCGGAAATGCTCAGAGCCGTGTTTGTACCATAGGACAATTGCATATTAGCAAACGGAGAGAGTTGGGTGTAAATCGTCTCGTAAGCTCTGCGGATTTCATCAAGCTGTTCGGGCGGCGTACTCTTTGCCAATATAATCGCCGTATATTTTTGTCCCTGCATGGCAAGAGCCAGTTTTTCTAACCCTTGGATAAAGGTTTCGTTATCCTTAAAGTCTTCGTCTTTATTATTGGCAACACAAGAGACCGAGGAGATATTGGAGATTTTCTCGCCAGAAATTTTATCCAGAAATTTCCTTGCATCCTTATCCAAAAGGTTTTGAGTCTTAACGCCCGGGAACTGACCAATCAAGGCATTTCTCAAAGTGTCTTTCAAGGACTTTGTGGTTCGCTTATCATCCAAGGAACGAACGCCCATGTAGAAGTCAGTTTTTTCACCGTTACTATCGGCTACAATAAACACTCCGCCGTTCAAGTTCTGCACAGAGTTAAAAACAGAAGCAAACTTATATGTAGAGTATTCGTCTTTCTGATAAACCATCTCGGTAATCTTAAAAAGACGAATATCGCTAATCTGCTTGAGTTCATCATTTAAGGGGATGATTTTAAGATCCGTAAGATTGTAAAGATATTTCTTAAGGATAATATCATCAACAAGCTTGCTGGATTCTGCAAGCTGCGCTTTTAATTCCTCCATAGTTGGTAGATTGCTTTCAGCCTGTTCCGGCACAACTTTATTATCGGTTCCATCTTCTTGAAGTTCTTCTGTCTTTTGTTGTATAGCAGTATCACTCATCGTCTGCCCCTCCCTTCGTAGCAAAAGTAACAATCGCCCCGCCGGCAGCAGCGCCGGCTGCCGCACATGCGATAACGGTTCCGGTAGCAGAACCAATAATTGCGGCTCCTAAACCGCCGATAACCGCTCCAATCGCAGTTCCGCCGGCAATCTTGACAATCCTGCCGCTGTGGGCGTCTTCAGCCTTTTGCTTTTGATAATTCATAGGACTCCAGGGCTGACTTCTGTTTACTGAAGAATGATGTTTCGTTTGATAATGCGGCTTTTGTTCAGAAACATCATGTTTTGGCGCAGGGCGCAGATAACGCACAACCTCTTTTAAATGCTCCAGCCGCTCGTGGGAAAAATTCCCAACCACCTGAACCATCAGTTTGTTCATGTAGTCATCGTTCCATGCGGAAGAATCTTCAATGAACATCCGCCCATCATGCGTATCATACAGCCCCGGAATCTTTGCCGCGAGACGCGACATTTCATTAAAATCGTGGAATGTCAGGTCTACCAGCAGGCTGTCTTTCATCATAATGCGAATGCTTTTGACATTGCCGGAAGCAACTGCATCAGTAAATGATTTTGTAATAGCCATAACAAATACCTCCTATATTTCCAAAATATATTCAATCTTTTTCTGAATATTATCCAGCCACTCTTTGTTCTTTCGTGCTTCTTCTGCTCTTTGTTCCGCCTTAGTGCGGTCAGTTGCAAGGCTTTCCAAATCTGCAAGTTTCTCTTTGAGAA
>CATJNN010000204.1 GCA_949742185.1 uncultured Clostridia bacterium
CTGCCGTAACAGACGATGTATCGTTTACCGCTGTTCCCGCAAACAATGCAAAGCCTTCGTTAGACATACCTAAAAGACCACCGAGCGTAGGGAATATCAGCGCGGCAATTATATTAAATAAGAAAATAACCGAAATAGACTGAGCAACCTCCTCATCATTCGCGCCTATAACCGGCGCAGTTGCGGCAATAGCCGACCCTCCGCAAATCGAAGAACCAACACCGATAAGCGTTGATATATTAGACGGCAGCTTCATCAGCTTAAACAATATGAAAGACACAACCAGCGAAACGGCAATCGTAGACACAATCACAGGCAAAGACTGCGCGCCCGTTTTTGCTATCGTAGACAAATTAAGTCCAAATCCTAGCAGCACAACTGCATATTGTAGAATCTTTTTTGATGTATAGGTAATTCCTGATTGAAAAACAGTTTTATTTTTCCAAAAGACAGATATAATCATTCCTATTATTATGGCAAAAACCGGCCCTCCGATAATCTCAAACCGCTTTCCTAAAAACCATGCCGCTATCGCAATCAGCAGACACAAGCTTATTCCATATAAATAAGTTAAATTACTTTTAATCTCCATCAACTTTCTCCTTTACATATTTTTGAAATAATTATATCATTTATAATGATAAAGTCAAGAGCGAAGAGTCGGTATCCCCTAATTACAGATATTAAAAACAATTCAGACATCAAATCCCTGATTATTTTTGCTGTTCGCTTTGCAAGCGCAATTATAAAAAGCACGCCATAAAACAATCATTATAGTTTTATGGCGTGTCTTCATATGCAAACGTAGTTTTTGTTTTTCTTTTTATCTCACTTGTCCATTTCCAACTATTTTCCTCTCCTCTTTTTCAAACAGGTGAACAATAGCTATAATACCTCCCCACACAGCAGTCACAATCGCTCCCATAACAAACCCAGCAGACGCAATCTCTTTAATCATCTCCACCGCTCCGTCAGGCGTTTGTGCCGCTGTTAAAAACGGAAAAAACGGCACAATTTCTCCATGCCAAATATGCTCAAAAACTAAAAGCGCAGTTCCTCCCCAAAGCATATTTGAAAGCCATCTCACTTTACGTGAAAACGATATTTTACATTTTTTCGATTCGTTCTTTTCCGACTTCTTTGAAATAATTGATGTTACAACCGCTTCTGCGGCAGTCGCTATAAAACAAGCCATTTTTATTTACTCCTTTATTCAAATATATTTAATACTGAATTTATCCTATATATTTAGTCACTTTTTCAAGCTCTTCGCGTATTCTTATATGCTGAGGGCAAACTCTCTCGCATTTCCCACACCTAATACATTCAGCCGCCTTCTTTTTTCCATGACCGCTGACCAGCCACCGTTCCTGATTCGCCGCCGCTTCCTTGTCTCCATACAGCGTTAAATAATTCATTGCGGTAAACGAACCTGAAATACCTACATTATTAGGACAAACTTTGGCGCAGTAATTACATGTTGTGCACGGTATAACAGGAATTCGGCTTATTTCCTCCATAGCAGCTTTTATTGTCTGTTCCTCTTTTTCGGTAAGTCCGCTGAAACCTCGCATATAAGAAAGATTATCTTTCATCTGCTCCATATTGCTCATACCTGAAAGCACAGTAATAACTCCATCCAAATTTGCGGCAAAGCGTATTGACCAAGAAGCCGCAGAACTCTCCGGCTCGGCTCTTTTTAAAATTTTAACCACGCTTTCAGGCGGATTTGCAAGCATGCCGCCTTTTACAGGTTCCATAATAACTACAGGTTTGTTATGTTTTCTTGCAATCTCATAGCATTTCTTCGACTGCACTGCAGGATAATCCCAATCCGCATAGTTTATCTGAAGCTGAACAAATTCCATCTCCGGATGATTAATTAAAATTTCGTCAAGCTCCTCTGGCGTGGAATGAAATGAAAATCCAATGTGTTTTATAAGCCCCTGCGCTTTCTTTTCCCGAACAAAATTCCACATATCAAAATCATCAAAAAATCTTGTTCTATGTTCTCCAAGATTGTGCAGCAGATAAAAATCAAAATATCCCGCCCCAGTCTGTTTGAGCGAAATATCAAATTGCGCAACGGCTTCTTCTCTTGTTTTACAGTTTATCCATGCCGCATTTTTAGTTGCAAGCTGAAAACTCGAACGCGGATATCTTTCCACCAAAGCCTGACGGATAGCGTCCTCACTGCCCTCATACGCCCATGCCGTATCAAAATATGTAAAACCGCACGCCATAAACGCGTCAACCATTTGTTTTGTCTGCTCAACATCAATTACTCCATCTTTTTGTGGTAAACGCATTAAGCCAAATCCAAGTTTTTTAATTTTTTCGCCTAAATATGACATAGTATCTCCTTTCTGGTATTTAATACAATAAATTTCTTAATTTATGTAGATTATAACATCTGGAGCCGACTCCAAGTCAACACTATTAAATAAAATTAACAATTTATTCATATTCAAAGCCATTGCTCAATATTGGACAGATATAAATCAATAATTAAACATTTTTAGTCAATAAACAGTAATATGCAAAAATAAATACAGTAGAGTAGAATGAAATATAAGTTTTCATTCTACAGAATAATCAAATAAAAAACAAGCGCTCCCACAAACCTATTCAGACTTTGTGTGAACACCATATATAGCGCAAGTATTCTTACAGAACTTTCTTGCAAACGCAATAAAATCAAAGGCTTTAAAATATGTGGGGCTCTAATCATCGTAAAAAATGGAATCAACGTGCGTAAGGTATACGGTTGTAAATGAAAAATTTTTAAAAGAAACAGCAAACTGAACAAAAAAAGCTTACAGTATAAAAATAAAACGATTAATTTTCAGAAAAGAAAAAATTACTGCGAATTATACATCATCCGCAGCAATTTGGAAAAGACTCTGAGAAGATTTTTCATTATTTTTATTCCGTTTTTTCAAGAATGACGAACGACACAAGAGTCTCTTTATGAAGATAATTTTCAAGCCTAGGGTCAACATCTACCGTTTGCATATTCATCTGTGAAATTACCCAACCATCTTCTAATAATTTGTTAATACGGACAAGGTATTGGTTATCATTAATATCATTTTGTTCTGTATAGTCTCGGCTATTGCTTATATAGACTACTTTTTGCATTAGTAACCCTCCCTTGCTGTTTTATCAAATTTTGGTGCGGATAACAGGACTTGAACCTGCACGAGTCGCCTCACATGAACCTGAATCATGCGCGTCTGCCAATTCCGCCATATCCGCATATCGAATTATATAATACACCATATAAAAAAGAAAGTCAAGATTTTTTTCAAAAAATATTATTCTTTCTCGGCGCGTCACTTTAAAAGGACCACCGCCATCGCCGAAATACCTTCTCCTCTTCCCTCAAATCCAAGTTTTTCTGTAGTAGTAGCCTTAACATTCACACTTAACTCATCCACCCCAAGAACCTTTGCAACATTCGTCCTCATTTCCTCTATATAAGCCGATATCTTGGGTTTTTGCGCAATAATCGTGACATCAGCATTTTCAACGGCATACCCCTTTTCTTTGACCATGCACACAGTTCCGGAAAGCAACTCCATGCTATCCGCTCCAAGATACTTGTCGTCCGTATCAGGGAAGTGCACGCCAATATCGCCCAATGCCGCTGCGCCTAAAAGAGCGTCTGCCAGCGCATGAAGCGCAACGTCCGCATCTGAGTGTCCGTCCAGACCATATTCATACGGTATTTTCACACCGCACAAAATCAATTCCCTGCCTTTAACTAATCTATGCACATCATATCCCTGCCCGACTCTCATTTAAAAACCGCCTTTCCGTTTCAAAATCATCTCTCCAACTGCCAAATCCTCAGGGGTAGTCAGCTTAATATTATCATAACTGCCATCCGTAACCTTTATCTTCTTTCCCGCCATTTCCATAAGAGCGCAATCATCTGTAACAAACACGCCCGCCGCACGCGCTCTTTCATGCTCCCTTAAAATATCGCTTAAATAAAAAGCCTGCGGCGTTTGTATCATATATGTATGTTCACGGTCAGAAGTACTGGAAATCATGCCTTCCACATCAATAGTTTTAAGAGTATCCTTGCATTTCACTCCAACCGCTGCCGCGCCATATCTCATACAATCATCTATAACATTATTAATTTCAGAGTCGCTCACAAAAGGACGGGCTCCGTCATGTATAAGAACAATATCTCCCTCAGCTTCGCATAATCCAAAATAAACAGACTCCTGCCTCTCCCTGCCTCCCGCAATTATGCGCTTTAGTTTTTTTGCCTTAATATCTCTGCAAAAAGGTATATCACACTCACGCGTCACCAAAACTATATTATCAACACGGTTACAGCGTTCAAACGCCTCCACCGTATATTCTAAAATACGCTTTCCCGCAAGATTTAAAAACACTTTATTTTCAGACGCACACATGCGTTTTCCGCTGCCTGCCGCAACAATAACCGCCGTTATCTTCATTCCAAAACTCCTATCCACACTACAGTCTATATTAAAAAAGGGACATCCGTCCCTTTTCATAAAAGCTGTTCAACCGTGTCGCATATAATACTTTCAATATCCTCTTCGTCAGCAACGCTCGAAAGCACAAGCTCGCTCACCATAATCTGCTTTGCGCTGTTTAAAATTTTCCTTTCACTCGTAGACAACCCTTTAGACTTGTCTCTATACATCAAATCTTTAACAACCTCAAGCACTTGATAAACATCGCCGGACCTTATCTTTTCCATATTATCTCTATGCCGTTTATTCCAATTCGTATCATCCGTCACAGGAGCTTTCCGGAACGCGTCTAAAACACGCACGGCCTCCTGTTTGTCTATAACAAAACGCACGCCAATGTCATCGCATTTAGCCATAGGTATCATAACTTTCATATCTCCAGAGGAAATACGCATTATATAATAAAGCTGTTTTTTGCCAAGCACCTCTTTTTCTTCAATAGATTCAATCACTCCCGCTCCATACATGGGATACACAATTTTATCTCCCACACGATACATGGACTTTGCCCCCTACTCAAATTATTATAATCAGCAGCGGCGCACCATCCCCCAATATGTACAATACCGCTTCACTATCAATTTTTGACCAAATTACTTAATAATTATAACACAAAATTTATTGTTTGTCAAAAATATTTTATTTTACCATTTATGCCAAAAAAAATCAATATCTATATTTACCACAATATAGGCTTAACCCGAGTCATCATATGTGCAAAATAAAACTAAACCTATAACCAATCTCACGCCTCTTCAAATCCGCATCTGACATGTCCCCCATTCAAAAAATATTTGACAAGTAACGTTATCTATTATATAATATAAAAAACTATTGAAAGAAAGGATTGGAAGATATGTTTTGTAAAAATTGCGGTCAGGAAATGGATAATAACGCAATAGTATGCGTACACTGCGGATGCGCTAAAAACACAGGCGCAAGCTTCTGTCCCAACTGCGGTGCGCAGACACAGCCCAATATGGCTTTCTGCACCTCATGCGGAGGAGCTTTATCGGGAGGCAGCATGAATTCAGCGTCCGGTCAGCAGAAATCAAAAATAGCTGCGGGACTTTTAGGTATTTTTCTCGGCGGTTTCGGCGTCCACAATTTCTATCTGGGATATACTAAAAAAGCTGTTATTCAACTTGTGGTATCGCTTGCCGGCGGAATTGTCACGTGCGGTATAGCAACATTAGCCATAGAAATATGGGGACTTGTCGAGGGGATTATGATTTTAGCCGGGTCAATTAATGTAGACGGTCAGGGTATTCCGCTTAAAGACTAATTTATAAACATTAAATAAGCTGTTCATTGAACAGCTTATTTTTTTACCATTTACAGAACGGCAATAAAAATAATCGGCGCGTCAGATTCTAAATTATTTTTATTGCCGCCATTCCACAGCA
>CATJNN010000205.1 GCA_949742185.1 uncultured Clostridia bacterium
ATACCCATGGGAACGTTATTGGCGTGACGGACGACACGGGCGTGATAGTAAACAATTACGAATATGATGCGTTTGGTGTTCAGATATCGGGCGACAGCGTGCCGAGCCCGTTCGGTTACTGCGGAGAGTACCTTGACAATGAAAGCGGATTGATTTATCTTCGTAACCGCTATTATGATGCGGGCAAAGGTCGTTTTATTAATGAAGACCCGATAAAAGACGGGCTGAATTGGTATGCATATTGCGGGAATAATCCGGTTTCGTTTGTAGATCCAAATGGATTGATATTTTGTGATTCAGATACACAACCAGAGGAATTAGAGAAAGCTAGAAAAAATAATAGTGTAGTTGTTCATGAGAGAGAAGAAGCTATAGATATTTATCTGAAGCTTTATATATATGGCGAAATGGCAGACAAGACTGCGGAAAATGGTATGACATATAAACAAGCGGCACTACAAGGAATAACTGATGGTTGGCAAGGAGAATATGATTATAAAACAGTTAACGTGATTATTAATAATCTTAGTGGAACGCTTAATGGATTGGCTGAGGAAAAAATGATTCAAAACCAATCGCGTCATACAGTTAATGGGTATAATGTTATTACTGTTGAAATTTTGTCTGGAATGTATTATGATTCAAAGCAGAATGCAACAACAAATGGTGTGGCATGGTATGAATCCGATAATAAATTAAGACCTAATTGTATAAAATTATATACAGGCGGTAAAGGCTATGCGCCTATAAGTATTAATGATTTTATTCAAACAGCAGGTCATGAAATGGGTCATGAATTAGGACTTGTAGATGCGTATAATGATAATATTGTGGGAGAAGGAACGGCATATGAGAACAGTATGCCATCTATTATGCGTTATCAATGGACAGTAAATGGCGCTCAACAGATTGATTATTATTCAATGATGAAAGCGCAGCGTACAAACAGACCGCAAAGATATGGCGGTAATTTTTTAGAAGTTACAGGCAACGGTTTAAGTTGGTTTGGTTATAATAGAATAAAATAGATTTGTTTGAATTTTTATGGAGGATAAATATGAGGAAATTTATTATTGGATTTGCGCTGGTAATAGTTATAGTGACTGGAACTATATCTTTTGCTTATGAGATAAATGAAAAGACAGCACACAAGGCAGAATTTTCATTAAATATTGATGGAGAGAATAAAACCCCAAAAGATATGTATGTAATTGATGACAGAACATATATCCCATTACGGGAGTTTTCTGATAAAATGGGATATAATATCACATGGAATAGTAGTAAAGTTGATGTAATAACAAAAGTTGGTTCATATGCAAGTAATGATTGGACCGCATTTAAAGAAAATTCATTAGACGATTTATATGGTTTCAAAGATAAGGATGGAAATATAGTGATTGAACCGCAATTTGCCTTTGCGTTTGATTTTAGTGAGGGTATGGCGGCTGTACAAAAAGAAGGTGGATATGGTTACATAAATGAACACGGAGATATTGTTATACAATGTCAGTTTGATTCCGCCGGCGATTTTAAAAATGGCGTTGCGTGGGTGCGTGAATATAATATTATTGATGGGTTTATTGTAGCTGATGCCGGAGAAGGAGCAAATTACTATATTGATAAGGCTGGCAATAAGATTTTGGAGGTGCCTGATATTTATGGTACATCTGAATTTAGTGAGGGGTATGCGATTGCTACGATATTTTTTAGTCATTTACCCCCATCGCTTAATCATAAACCAAATATATATTCGTTTATTAATATGCGAGGAGATTTTGCGACTGATAAAAAATTTAATGGTGTTGCTGGTGGTTTTAAAAATGGTTATGCTGTCGTGAAACAAAATGATAGATGGGGAGTTATAAATAAAGAATTTAATTTTATTATTGAGTGTAAATATAGTGACTATAAAGAATTAATAAACAGCAATGAATATAAAGAACTATATGAAAATAAATAAAAGCTATATTTATATAGAGG
>CATJNN010000206.1 GCA_949742185.1 uncultured Clostridia bacterium
CAAGGGTTAAAGTTGTTAAAAATAAAGTTGCGCCGCCGTTTAAAGAGGCTGAGTTTGATATTTTATATGGGCTTGGGATTTCTAAAGAAGGCAATATTCTTGATGCGGCATGCGAGCTTGATATAATACACAAAAGCGGTGCATGGTTCTCGTATAATGGTGAAAAACTGGGGCAGGGACGTGACAATGTGCGAAAATATATGCAGGATGATCCTGATTTTACAGCCGAGATTAACCGTCAGGTGCGCGAAAAACTGGGGCTTGACAAGCCCTTAGACAATGCCCAGGAAGAAAAGACCAACGACGTTGTGGAAAATGCTGAAAATGAATGATTAAATGTGTTGGTATAAGCAAATCTTTACTAAAATTTAATAGATTTAGGAAAATGATATTGACTAAACTAGAATTTTTTAGTATGCTTAATTGTGTTGATATAGATTATTTAGTGGTTTTAGTGCAAAATTTTAAGGGGGCATATAAATGTTTTCAGAGAAAGTCGTAGTGCAGAATAAGGTAGGTCTGCACGCAAGACCGGCAACATTTTTTATTCAGAAAGCGAATGAATTTAAAGCGAGCATCTGGGTTGAAAAAGACGAGAGAAAAGTAAATGCAAAGAGTTTGCTCGGCGTTTTGTCATTGGGTATAACGCAGGGCACTGAAATCAATATCATTGCTGACGGAGCTGATGAAAAAGAAGCGGTTGACATGTTGGTCAGCTTGATATCTTCTGATTTTGCTGAATAAAATATACTAAAGTAAATTATGATAATAACTCTACATATGTTTTGTAGAGTTATTTTTCTGCATGGAGGAAGCAAAAGCGTATGTTTGATATTAAGGAGGAACTTAAACATTTGCCTGAACAGCCCGGCGTATATCTTATGCATGATAAAAGCGATACCGTTATTTATGTTGGTAAGGCAAAAGTTCTTAAAAACCGAGTGAGACAGTATTTTCAGAATAGCGCGGCGCATACGCCTAAAGTTCGGGCTATGGTATCAAATATTGACTATTTTGAGTATATTGTAACTGATTCGGAGATTGAGGCTCTCGTACTTGAGTGTAATCTCATAAAAAAATATCAACCCAAATACAATATTTTATTGAAGGATGATAAACAATATCCGTATATTAAGGTTACAATAAACGAGGATTATCCTAAAGTTTTTATGACGCGCCGGCTTCAGAATGACGGTGCGAAATACTATGGACCGTATATGGGGACAACGACCATATATAATACGCTGGACATCATTCAAAATATTTTTAATCCTCCGACATGCGCGCGGCGTTTTCCGCAAGATATAGGGAAAGGACGACCATGCCTTAATTATCATATAAAAAAATGTTTTGCACCATGTATGGGAAATATGAGCAGGGAGGAATACCGCAAAGTTTTTTTTGAAATTTGTTCTTTTTTAGACGGCGATCATAAGGATTTAATTCGCGAAATGGAGGAGCGCATGAAAGAAGCGTCTCTCAATATGCAGTATGAAAAGGCGGCGTCTCTAAGAGATAAAATATCGTCTGTACGGGCTATTGAGGAAAAGCAGAAAATTATAAATTCAAAAACTCAGATTGACGAAGATATCATAGCTCTTGAAATATTTGAGAATAAAGCTTTTGTTGAAGTATTCTTTGTGCGTTCGGGAAAAGTTATAGGTCGTGAGAATTACAGGCTGGATAAAATCGACGATATGACAGGCGGACAGATTATGACCGATTTTGTCAAGCAGTTTTATTCAAACGCCGTATATGTGCCGCCTGTTGTATTGCTTGAATATGAAATTGAAGACAGAGGGACAATAGAGGAATGGCTTGAAAAAAGACGTACTACAAAGGTGCATATACAGATTCCTAAACGAGGGGAAAAGCGGCGATTGGTAGAAATGGTGAAGAAAAACGCGTTTATTGCTGTTACAAATTATCGTGCAAATAAACAAAAGGAAGATGAAAAAAACAACGCGGCGGAAAAGCTTGCTAATCTTCTGGGAATGAATTCGCCGCTGCACCGAATAGAGTCTTATGACATATCGAATATTTCGGGCAGCGACAATGTGGCGGCTATGATAGTATTTACCGATGGAAAGCCCGATAAAAAAATGTACCGTAAATTTAAAATAAAATCTTTTGAAGGCGCAAACGACTATGCGGCCATGCAGGAGGTGTTGTACCGACGCTTCAGACGAGCCATAGAGGAGCAGGAACAAATAAACGACGGAGAGCTTGCGACAGATAAGGCAAAATTTCTTCCGATGCCGGATGCGTTGTTTATTGACGGTGGTATAGGACATGTAAACGCGGTGTGCGAAATTATGGAGCAGATGGATTTACAGATTCCGGTATACGGCATGGTTAAGGACGATAAGCACCGCACGCGCGGCATGATATCACAAGACGGAGAAATTGATATATCACCGATAAGCGCGGTTTTTAACCTTGTAACGCGAATACAGGACGAGGTACATCGCTTTGCCATAACATATCATAGAAAAACACGCGGTAAATCGGCGGTTAAATCGGAGCTGGATGATATTCCGGGAATTGGGGCGAAACGACGCGCTGCACTTTTGGAGTATTTTAAGTCTCTGGATGCGCTGAAAAAAGCGGATGCGGATGAAATAGCAAATGTGCAGGGTATGAACTATACTTCGGCGCAGGCTGTTTGGGATTATTTTAATTTGGAGTAGAGGATATGTTTGAGCTAAAAAATAAAAACGGAGTTGAATATTATACTGTGCCGTCATTTGAGAGCACGGGGGCGGTTCGTCACTGTTACACAACAAAACACGGCGGCGTAAGTAAAAATGAATATGAGAGTATGAATCTTCGGTTGAATTGTTCAGATTCACGCGAAAATGTTGAAGAAAATTTCCGTATTATATGCGATACTATCGGAATGAACTTTAAAAATTTAGTATTTTCAAATCAGGTTCATAGTGATAAAATATATAATGTAACAAAAAAAGATTGCGGAAAGGGGCTTTTCCGTGATAAAATACAAGAAGCTGACGCGCTTATATGTGCTGAATCGGGTATACCTATTGTTATATTTACGGCAGATTGCGTTCCTGTGTATTTTCTTGACCCCAAAAAACGAGTTGCGGCTATTGCGCATTCTGGTTGGAAAGGCACGGTGGCTGATATAGCTGGACAGACAGCGAGAAAGATGATACATGAATATGGATGCCGCGAGGAAGATATACTTGCCGCCATAGGACCTCATATAGGCGTTTGCCATTTTGAGGTTGGCGGCAAGGTTGCGGATATTTTTAGGGAAGCGTTCGGAGAGTGGGCGCTTGTAAGAAAAGAGAAATATCATGTGGATATGCAAAAGGTGATTATCCGTCAGCTTGCTGACGAAGGTATAAAGAATGTTGCATGCGCCAATATGTGTACATACTGCAATGGCGATATGTTTTTTTCGCATCGTTTAACGAATGGCAGACGCGGCGTGTGTGCGGCAATGATGGAGATAATATAATGAAAAAAATAACGGCATTATTTGTTGCTTTTATTTGTATGATAACTTTATCATCATGCAAATTTGGTTCAAACAGCGGAGATGGGACTGAAAAGCTAAGAAGCGGAGAGCTTATCATACAAGGGAGAGGCAGCGGAGTAAGCATACCGGTATATGATTTTGATACATTTCAGCCTATTGCAACGAAATCAAAAATTGTGACTGAGGACATGCAGATTGTGTATGAGCCGTTATTTTCGTTTGATAAGAGTTTTAACGCTTCGCCAGTACTTGCGTCTGGCTACGTGATATCATCAGATGGACGGACAGTGACGGTATCGTTAAAGAAGGATGTGGTCTGGCATGACGGCAGTGCATTTTCAGCTTATGACGTTGCTTATACTGCAAAGTGTATAAAAGGAGGTAAAACACTTTATTCCTTGGAAACAGAAAATATTGAGTCGTGTGAGGCTGTTTCATTGGACACATGCGTTTTTCATTTAAAAAAGCCCGTGCCAAATCCGCTGGGAGCATTGGCTTTTCCGATAATTAAAGACGCAACACCTATGAACACCGACAGCGGATATATCCCAATAGGTACAGGTCCATACCGATATGCCGATAAACGGGGAGCAAGCCGTATAACTTTTTCAGCAAGCGAAACATGGCATGGCGGTACGGCAAAAATTCCGAATATAGAGATAAAAATATTGAAAGATAAGGAATCGGCTGTTTACGCCTTTGAAGCAAATGAGGTTCAGTGCATATCTTCTGAAACGCTTGATTTAAAGGGTTACACGCCTATGGGGCACGTTCAGGCTACCGATTACGTTTCAAACAGGCTGACGTTTTTGGGAATGAATTTTTATAATTCGGTGCTTTGGGGAGAAAATACGCGTCAGGCTATAGCGTATATGATAGATAAAGCAGAAATTGTGAGCAGCGATATGTACGGGCATGCCGTTGCGGCGGATATTCCGGTAAATCCTTCGGCGTGGTTTGCACCGCAGGATATACAGGTAAAACAGGATAAGACAAAAGCAGAGGAACTGCTTTTATTAGACGGATGGACAAGAGCCGACAACGGCAAATATTCGAGAAGCTTTAACGGAATTGTGCAGCCGCTTGAGCTTGAACTTTTAACCAATTCGGAGAATGACGAAAAACTTAGTCTTGCAAATCGTATTGTTTCTCAGCTCAGTGGCGCGGGAATCAGCGTTAAGGTTAAGGCGGTTCCGTATACGGAGTATGTGAGCTGTATAGAAAAGAAATCGTTTGATTTGTTTATAGGCGAAAAACAGCTTTCATGTGATATGAATCCACTTCCGCTTGTGGGTTCTTCGGGAAATTATTTTACGTATGTAAGTTCCGAAATGGATGCTCTTGTCGCACGTATAGGCATGACGCAAGATTCGGATGAAAAAAAACAGCTTGTGCAGGAAATGCGCGCGTTGTTTCTGAAAGATATGCCATTTGTTCCTTTATTTTACCGCAACGGATGGATTGTATGCGATAATCGTATTCGCGGAGAGATAGAGCCAACATGTATCTGGACATATAATAAGGTGGGGCTTTGGTATATATATCAGGGATAGGAGATAGAAATGACACAAGATATTATATCGGTTATACGCGAGGATATGTCGGCGTTCAGTAAACGTCAGCGTATGATTGCGCTTTATATAACTGAGCATTATGATAAAGCGGCATATATGACTGCGGCGCGTTTAAGCCGTGAGGTGGGAGTGAGTGAATCAACTGTTGTGCGGTTTGCGGCGGAATTGGGTTATGACGGGTATCAGCAGTTTCAAAGCGCTCTTCAGGAGTTTACGCGTACTCAGCTTACGTCTGTTCAGCGTATGGAGATAGCGAAACACCGTATTGATACTGAAAATATATTGCAAAGCGTGCTTGAATCGGATATTTTAAATATACAAAAAACTCTTCAGTCTAATTGTAGTTCGGATTTTGATAAGGCAGTGCTCGCGCTGTCAGGCGCGAAGAGTGTATATGTTATGGGTATACGAAGCGCGTCTTCTCTTGCGCTGTTTGCAGGTTTTTATCTTAACATTATGTTTGAGCATGTTCACATTGTTCGAATGACGAGCGCAAGCGATATATTTGAACAGATATGGCATGTGCAGGAGGGCGATGTTTTCCTTGGAATTACATTTCCGAGATATTCAACAAATACTGTAAAAGCCGCCAATTATGCAAAAAAGCGCGGCGCTACAGTTATAAGTCTCACAGACAGCCCGCATTCGCCGTTGGCGCGGTCATCAACTCATTGTCTTATTGCAAGAAGCGACATGGCGTCGTTTGTAGATTCAATAGTCGCTCCTTTAAGTGTGCTTAACGCCTTACTTGTTGCTGTGAGCGCGCAGAAACGTGAAGAGGTTTCTTCAACGCTGGGACAGCTTGAAAGCGTATGGGAAGAATATGATGTTTATGAAAAACACGGTGATTCATATGAGTAAAACTGTAATTGTCGTTGGAGGCGGAGCGGCAGGATTGATAGCGTGCGGAACAGCTGCAAAATATGCGGATAATGTAATTTTAATAGACAGCAATAATAAATTGGGTCGTAAACTGCGTATAACCGGTAAAGGACGATGCAATATTACGAATGTTGCAGAGGTTGAGGATATGCTTGCAAATATACCTACAAACCCAAAATTTTTATATAGTGCATTGTATTCTTTTACAAATTATGATATAATTAATTTATTGCAATCTCAGGGAGTTGAGACAAAGGCAGAACGCGGAGGAAGAGTGTTTCCTGTTTCCGATAAAGCGCATGATGTGGCTGATGCGCTCGCTAAATTTGCTCTTGCTCCTAATGTAAGGTGGGTGCGTGATAAGGCGGTTGGGCTTATTATAAATAATCGCAGGATTGAGGGCGTAAAATGTCTTAGTAATATGTTTAAGGCGGATAGTGTTATTCTGGCAACAGGTGGTAAATCGTATCCTGCGACAGGTTCGGACGGCAGCGGATATGAATTGGCAAAGCAGGCGGGGCATATGATTATAGATTTGAAGCCTTCGCTGATACCGATTGTAACCAAGGAAAAATGGGTTGCGGAGATTATGGGACTGTCTCTTAAAAATGTGTGCTTGCACATTACAGACGGAAAAGGACGTGAGATTTTCTCAGAACAGGGAGAAATGCTGTTTACGCATTTTGGTATCAGCGGACCAATAGTACTGTCAGCGTCGGCGCATATGCATAAAAAAGACAATTATAAAATAAAGATTGATTTAAAGCCTGCATTAACGGTTGAACAGCTTGAAAAAAGGGTTATGAGGGATTTTGAAAAAAATAGTAATAAGCATTTTATAAACTCGCTTGACGAACTTTTACCAAAAAAATTAATATCTATTGTGGTGCGTTTGACAAATATTTCTCCGCATAAAGAGGTTAATCAGTTAACTCGTGAAGAAAGGCATACTCTTGTGGAAGTGTTAAAAGGCATAGAATTGTCGGTAAAAGGATTTAGACCTATTGATGAAGCTATTGTAACGTCTGGAGGAGTCAGCACAAAAGAAATAGATTCCTCAACTATGCGTTCTAAAATAGTGGATGGGTTATTATTTGCGGGAGAAATAATTGATGTTGACGCGTACACAGGAGGTTTTAATTTGCAGATTGCGTTTTCCACTGGATTTTTAGCGGGAGAAAACGCATGAAACAGAAGTTGTAATTGTTTGTTTGCGCATATTTCAATGCAGAACTTTTAATTTTAAAATGATGTTACCATGGAGTTTGTATATTGGGTAATATAAGGAGGAAAAGATATGGTGCGGTCAATCAGAGGAGCTATAACTGTAGAGCACAATGATAAAGAGGAAATTTTGCGGGCGACTGAGCTTATGCTCAAAGAAATAATAGATAAGAATGCTGTTGTCTGCGAGGATATGGTACATATGATTTTTACGGTTACAAATGATCTTGATACAGCATTTCCTGCTGTGGCTGCGCGTAATATGGGTATTACGAATGTGCCGCTTATGTGCATGAATGAAATACCCGTCAAAGGAGCACTTCAAATGTGCATACGCGTTATGATAACAGTAAATTCTGATAAACAGCTTTCTGACATACGTCATATTTATCTGCGTGAAGCGGTAAAACTACGTCCTGATTTAGCTGAATAAGGAGGATAGTTATGCATTATGTGAGTATTGCAATAGACGGTCCAGCAGGGGCGGGAAAAAGCACGATTTCTAAAATTTTGTCGGCACGTTTAGGATATATGTATATTGATACAGGAGCAATGTATCGTGCAGCAGCCCTTTATGCAATAGAGCGGGGAATTAATATAAAAACGGACAGAGATAAACTTCTCAAGGTTCTTGGAGATATAGATATAGATTTGCATTATAAAGGCAGTGTGCAGAAAGTGCTTTTATGCGGGGAAGACGTATCTCAGCGTATACGTGAAAACGACGTTAGCATAGGCTCGTCTGATATAGCCGTAATTCCTGAAGTGCGTAAAATGCTTGTGGATATACAAAGAAATCTTGCAAATAATAATAATGTTATTATGGACGGCAGAGATATTGGAACGCATGTTTTGCCTAATGCCGATTTAAAGCTGTTTCTCACTGCTTCGGTTGACGACAGGGCGGAGAGACGGTATAAAGAAATGCTTGAAAAAGGTATGAAGGCAGATTTTAAAGAAATACGCGCTTCGATTTTATATCGTGATAAAAATGATTCTGAGCGAAAAACTTCTCCGCTGAAACAGGCGGATGACGCTCTTTTGGTGGATACAACAGGAAATACACTTGAGCAGTCGGTGGAAAAAATATATGGTATTATTATGAAAAATATTAAGGCGGAGGAATAATTAATGCTGTATCGGATTGGGAGAATTATAGTTGGTGCAGTTCTTCATATTATTTTCAGACGGAGATTTATTGGCGTAGAAAATGTGCCTGCTGAGGGCGGAGTGATTTTTGCAGTAAATCACAGAAGCTATTGGGATGTTATATTGGCGGGGCTTGCATGTCCGCGTCCGCTTAGGTTTATGGCCAAATCAGAATTGTTTTCAAATAAACTCTTCGGTTCATTAATAAGGGCGTTAGGAGCATTTCCCGTAAAACGCGGTCGTGGTGATATTGGCGCGGTTCGTAGCTCTATCAAAATTCTTTCAGATAACGAGGTGTTGCTTATGTTCCCAGAGGGCAGACGGGTGCGCGGCGGGTATGTTACCGATGCGAAGCCCGGAGTCGCGATGATTGCAACTGC
>CATJNN010000207.1 GCA_949742185.1 uncultured Clostridia bacterium
AGGAACTACAAATTTAATGACCGGAAAGAAATATTATACTGATAAAACAGAAGTGTTTAAATTCAGAAACCATGCGGAAGTTATACTTAATGAAATGAATATAAGCAATGAATATCTCACCTTGATATTCGGATAAAAGAGCAGTAACCCATTACAGGTTACTGCTCTCTTTGATATATTGCTCCACAGATGCTCTTGATATTTTCCAAACTCTGCCTATCTTAAAGGCTTTTAACCTTCCCGATTGCAACAGCTTATACGCTGTTGTACGTCCTATCATTAAAAGGTCGCAAAGCTCGTCTATTGTTATCAGGTCAATATATTCTGTTTGCATATGGTTTGCCTCCTTATTTTATATTACTTGATGTTAAATAATATAAAAGGTTTTACTGAATTTTATAAAACCTTTTGATTTTCTATAAGTTTTTTGGTAAAGGTCAAAAGTTCTATCCGACAGACACATATTCAACAGAAAAACAAAAAAATAACCATACAAGAGTAGAAAAAATGCTTAAGTATGGTTGTTTTTATTTCTGAAATAATTATTTTATTTAGAATTTATAGCTACCGATAAGATAAAATCTGCCATTGTTGTTGCAGAGTTCACAAATAGCCTTGCGTGATAATCACTAATACTAATTCTTTTATCACCAACTCCGTGAGAATCACTGTCTTTATTTCTCATTTCAGCAATTGCTGAGACTATACTATTTAATCCAGAAAGCAGTGTATTTATTCGCTTGTCAATATTAGCATCATTATGCATATTATATGCTGTCTTCACTTACCTATACATTTCTGCCATATTTCCAGATGTTGTTGGCGTAACAGCTTTCTTTTAAAGAACATAGCAAAAAGTTTCTTCCAACAATGTTCTTGAATGTGTAATGGCACTATCAAAATTTCCTTGGTCTATATCTTGCATTGAACGGATGGACATACTTTTGATATAATCTCTCTCTGTCAATAGTCTTAATTTGTGGAGCAACCACCTCTACGTTGGTGTTTAGTGGTTTCATGATAAATTGAGAACCGATAATACACAATTCGTTTCCACCAAAGTACAGCAACCCGTTAATCTGTTTGAGAACTGTCTCTGTTATCATTTTATATGATTCTTTGATTTCATCAGGACTAAGACCATTTAACACCCTTGAGAAGTTGCTTTTTCCGAAAAAGTATGACAACAAATCAGAACATCTATCTTGTTTTATGCAATAGTCAATTAAATTATCAACATACTGCCAACGGCTGAGATTAACACCTCCCCATGAATATATCATAGGATACCCGAATAATGTAGAAATTCCAC
The DNA here is from genome assembly GCA_949742185.1 of uncultured Clostridia bacterium. GTDB lineage: Bacteria > Bacillota > Clostridia > UBA1381 > UBA1381 > CATJNN01. The sequence goes on from CATJNN010000207.1 coordinate 1,313, forward strand.
ACAAGTCTGGTCCTGACTGATAAGGCAGTGCAATCTTAATTGTTCTACCGTCTTTAAAATTATATTCACCAAAATCAGTATCACCATCAAGAATGGCAATGATATCTTTCGAACGGAGTAATTCAAAAAGACTTTTTTCTTTGTTTTTCATTACTCATCCTCCTTCTTTGTTCTATATTACAAAAATATAGTTTTTTCAA